>NZ_JACRTE010000033.1 GCF_014385105.1 Qingrenia yutianensis
GTTGAATTTATTAATAAAAAAAGATTTGGGTGGAAAGCTCACAAAGAATCAGTTTGGATTAATGGAAAAGAGTATGATAACGTAATCTTCACTCATTTATTTAGAGATCACAATATTTTAAGACCGGCCTGCTATGAATGTCCATATAAATCAATAGAGCATCCTGGGGACATTACAATCGGTGATGCGTGGGGGATAGACAAAGTCAATCCCGAGTTTAATGATAATAAAGGTGTTTCGTTGGTATTGATTAATTCAGATAAGGGAAAGTGTCTTTTGCAAAAAACATATAATGACATAGATAAAATTGAGATAAATGTGTGTGACTATATTCAAACTCCGTTAATTCGTCCATACGAAAAACCGTGTACCAGAGAAAAGTTTTGGAAGCAGTATAAAAATAAGGGCTTCTCATATATTGTATCAAATTATGTTGAACTAAGTTGGCAAAAAAAAATTATTCGTAAATTTTTGAAATATACAACGAGGAAAAAATATGAATGAAAAGAGTATAGTTAACAACCACAATCAGAGGAAAAAGAAAATTCCGAATTTATATACTAAAAAAAGCGATTGCTGCGGATGTTCTGCTTGCTATGCGATTTGTCCAGTGCAAGCTATACATATGGAATTTGATGGTGAAGGATTTTTGTATCCTTTAATCGATGAGCATAAATGTATTGGATGCTATCAATGTCTTAAAGTTTGTGCTTATAAAAAAGATAAAAAAGCTAAATTTAAGAGGGGTTTAGATGAATAAAGATGGTATTAAAAAGAACTACATTTACAATTTGACTTATCAAATACTTAATCTTATTTTGCCGTTAGTTACAACACCTTACATTTCAAAAGTATTAGGCCCAGGTAATATTGGTATTTATAGTTATACTTACTCATTTGTATCCACATTTGTTATGGTTGGATCCTTAGGTATTGCAACATACGGACAGCGTGAAATAGCATCTGTTAATGACGACAAGGAAGAGTATTCTCATAGATTTTGGGAAATACAAGTGGTAAAAATGTTGTCGGTTTCATTATCCATGCTGTTTTATCTTGTTTTTGCACTGTGTTATAAAGACTATAGAATTTATTTTTTAATTCAAATACCTTATTTTTTAGCGGCAATCTTTGATATCAGTTGGTTGTTTCAGGGAATTGAAAAGTTTAAGTATGTTGCACTCAGAAACATTTGTGTAAAGTTGCTAAGTTTGGCATTAATCTTTTTACTTGTAAAAACTAAAAATGATTTGCCAGTTTACATTATGCTACTTTGCATTTCACAATTTACTGGAAATATAACAATGTGGATGCATCTAAGAAAATATGTGTATGTAAGCAAAGTGGCAGTTCGTGATTTAAAGAAGCACATTAAACCTACATTTATGTATTTTGTGCCAACAATTTCATATCAGATTCATTCTGTTCTTGATAAAGCCATGTTAGGTGTTCTTTATCAAGATAACGCAGAAAATGGTTATTATGAGCAAGCACATAAAATTGTAAATATGGCAACTATGGTAATTAGCTCATATAATATAGTAATGCGCTCTAGAATGACAGCACTTTTTGTGCAGAAAAAGAAAAAGGAATTTGAAGTGAATTTTAATAATTCATTGCATTTTATTTCGATGCTAGTTTTTCCAATGTCGTTTGGTATGGCAGGAATTGCAGCGAATCTTGTTCCGTGGTTTTTAGGAATAGAGTATGGAAAGGTGACCACATTACTGTTGATTTTTTGCCCGATGTTCATAATACAGGGATTGAGAACATGCATTGGGTATAATATTATTACTCCAACTGGTATGCAGAGCAAAGGAAATATCGTGCAAGTAACTTCTGCTATAACAAATGTGTTTTTGAATGCAATGCTTATTCCAAAATATGGTGCGATTGGTGCAACGGTTGCTTCGGTTGCGGCCGAAGGCGTTGTTTTGATTGGTTACTTACATTATACTAAAGAGTATGTACGATTGAAAAATGTTATATACGTAGGTTATAAATATTTAGCAGCTTCGCTCGTAATGTTTTTTGCATTAAGTGTTCTGTCTAATAAATTTGATGCTAATATTTTAGATACTTTTGGTTTGATTATGCTTGGGGGTATAATATATTTTGTGGTCTTATTGCTATTTCGCGATGAGTTCTTTGTCACAAAAATGCAACAGTGTATTGATAGGATGCTAAAAAGAACTAGAAAACAATGTTGAAATTGAAGTTAAAATGATTGGTTTCCACAAAAAAGAATGTTGTATAAAAGTCAATACTACCCACATGCGTTTAACGAAAGAGAGTAGACCTTGTTCAGAATGTTTTTGAAAATCGTTCGTTTGATTGATAGAAGTGAATTAAACACATAGCTCAGCAAACAGTAATCGTCTATGATATCTGGACATTATGACTTACCTTTTTAAAATAAATGAATGAATACAGAGAGAGGAGAGAGTTATGAAAACAACATTACTTATCATGGCTGCTGGCATCGGTAGCCGCTTCAGAACGGGAATTAAACAGTTGGAGCCGGTGGATGATGCTGGACATATCATTATGGACTACTCGATCCACGATGCAATCGAAGCCGGTTTCAATCATGTGGTCTTTATTATCCGCAAGGATATCGAGAAGGAGTTCAAAGAAGTCATAGGAGACCGCATTGCCTCTATTTGCGCTTCTCATGGTGTAACTGTGGACTACGCTTTTCAGGATATCAATGATATCCCGGGAACGCTGCCGGAAGGCCGTACAAAACCGTGGGGAACCGGACAGGCTGTGCTTGCTGCTAAAAATGTGATTGACACTCCATTCATCGTCATCAATGCAGACGATTACTATGGTAAAGAAGGCTTTAAGGCCGTCCATGAGTATTTGGTGAATGGCGGAAAGTCCTGCATGGCAGGCTTTGTGCTGAAGAACACGCTGTCCGATAACGGTGGCGTGACTCGTGGTATATGCAAGATGGATGAGAATAATAACCTGACTGAAGTTGTAGAAACCAAGAACATTGTAAAGACCACAACTGGAGCGGAAGCAGACGGCGTGGCTGTGGATATAAATTCTCTGGTTTCCATGAACATGTGGGGATTGACTCCGGAATTCCTGGATGTACTGGAGGAAGGCTTCAAAGAGTTCTTTGAGAAAGAAGTTCCGTGCAATCCGCTGAAAGCAGAGTATCTGATCCCTATCTTCATCGGCGAACTGCTGGAGCAGGGAAAGATGTCAGTGAAGGTTCTGAAAACCAATGATACATGGTATGGTATGACCTACCATGAAGATGCCGCAGCAGTAAAGGGCAGTTTCAAGGAGATGCTGGAGAACGGCGTGTATAAGGCTGACTTGTTCAGTGATCTGTAAACGACGATGAAAGAAACGATTGATTTACTCGGAAAGATCCTCACAAACATCCTCACAAACATCCTGACTGCTCTGTATGAGCCGTTTGGTTTTTCACTCCTGCTTTCCTTCCTAGCCATGTTTTTCTACCTGTATGCGTATGAGCCAATACATGCGGGCAAAGGATGGAAGAACGCCATAGTGACCTGGTATCAGAAGTTCAAAGAGAGCGTTGGACGTTCGGAAAGAAGATAGGAAACAGTTGGAAGAAGATACTGTGGTATAGCGGGAAGATAGCATTTATCTTTTCGGTGAGCATTGAGATGCTGCAGTTATTACTGCGGCTAGGAACGTTTCAGCTATCAGACATCTTCTATAACACAGTCGGTGGAATGATCGGCGGATTGATGTATTGTGCGGTGATGAAGGCAAGAAAACGTCTGTAAAAAGGGTCGAAATTGTGATATACTGGGAGCGGTAGCTCCCTACGCTGCTCGTAATAATATCACACACCTCTTCGTGGTGAGCAGTAGGCAACGCTGATATGACGGCTAAGTGTGAGACGACTTTAAAATTGTTCAATACAACTAAATGCTTGAAGTGTTAGGGGGATACAAAATGCTTTCATTTGATGAGAATGGATGGCTATTTCCTGATCCGTTAAAAAATATAACTCATGATATCGACAGTGCAGAGATTGATGATCTATTGAAATTAGCAAAGGAAGAAGATTATTGGTCTGCCGGCATAAGAGAAACTGTAAAAAAACGACTGGAAAAAGATAAAGATGATGTAAGACTGGATTGGATTGTCGAGGATTTAATGATAAAAAATACCGGAGGAACTGTTATTTCAATGCCTTTTGGTAAAGATATTATCACATTTAATAGTAATCGACATTTTTTTAGAGGGGAAAATCAACAGTACTTGAAATCTGTGCCATCACTTCGGAGGAGACAAGAAGGAAAAAGCAAATATGAATGTGAACTCATTAAGGGAATTGCTTTAATGCGGTCATTACAATTCGCAAAGTTTATATGGAAAATAGATGTCGTGCCATATTGGGAAGCAAAATTGAGTGATATTAACGTTGATGCGTTGGCACAACATTATGGTTTTGACACATGCCTGTTGGATTTAACAAACGATTTTAGAACTGCATTATTTTTTGCAACGTGTAAGTATGACTATAAAACAGATTCTTATCGTCCTTTGACAAAAAAAGATATCGAAGCAACAGAAGATTCAAAATATGGTGTAATATTCCATTCACCTAACTGGGTGCTAGATTATTTAAACGGTGGAAGTTTCGAGTGGCACATGCGTCATTTGAATGATCATCGTGAAGAGCCATACAGCTTTTATTCAGGGGAACTAGATGGAATGGCTTTTCAAATTGGGTACCAACCACTTATGAGATGTCATCATCAAAGTGGGTACATTATGCCAATGATGAATGCGACTCCTTTACAGAGTGATAACAGATTTGAAAAAATAAGATTTTTACAGACAGAAGAGTTATCTAATAGAGTCTATGAGATGATGGATAAGGAAAAGAAGATTTTCCCGTATGAAGGTATTGGAAAAGCATTAGATATACTACATACAATACAAAGAGCAGTAATCTTTTCGGAGGATGACCTGCTGTATGCGTACGATTACGGCGTGGTAGATAAGAAAATGTTTCCGACAATTGATGATCTTAGGAAAGCGATTACAGCTTTTCAGGTTGATGGTGAATGCGTTTCAATTCAGAAGGATGAAATTAATTATCCAATCAGTCCGTCTGTTTTACAGGAAATAAATGCGGAATATAACGGTCGTAATCTGCTAGATGTTGTTGGAAATATGATTCACCAATATCCAGAACAACGTCGGTATAGAGAGCAACGTTGTATTGATATTTATGGAAAGCTCATTTGAGTATTGAGAAAATCGTGAGCTGGTAAGAGGTTCATTACGAAATTAAAGGAAAGAGGTTATCACGATGCCCAGAACGAAAGGCAGCAAAAACCGTCCCAAAACTACCTATGCCGACTACGCATCCCAGATCGCAGAGAAGCGGGAATATATCACTTCTCTGACTGCTGAGATCGCATCCATCACCGCAAACATTGACACTTTGAAAGCTGATCTGAAAGAGAAGAAGACTGCTCTGAAGAAGGCCGAAAAAGAAGTGGCATCCCTGGAAGCGAAGAAGGCAAAGGAAGATGCTAAGTCCGCAGAGTAAGCAAAGAAATCAGAGGCGGAATCCGTCCTGAAGAAATTGCTTGCCGGTGGCATGAGTGCCGATGAGATCCTCGCTAAGCTGAAATAACCAAGAAAACCGAGAAAAAAATAAATGCCGTGTGGACAAACTGAACTCCAGAAGTTCACACGGTAATTTTTGAAGGTCGCCGTATAGTTTGTGACGAAAATAGAAGAGGAACAAAACAAAAGAAATGGAGCGTGAGAAAATGAATTTATCAAAAATACACCACATCGCAATCATCGTATCTGACTACGAAGCTGCAAAGGATTTCTATGTGAACAAGCTGGGATTCTCTGTTATCAGAGAGAACTACCGTCCAGAGCGTAAGGACTGGAAGCTAGATCTTCGTGTCAATGAGCACACAGAGCTGGAGATTTTTGCAGAAGAAAACCCGCCGAAGCGTGTGAACCGTCCGGAAGCCTGTGGGCTGCGTCATCTTGCGTTCTGCGTTGATAGCGTGGAACAGACGGTGAATGAGCTGGCAGAGGTCGGGATTGAATGCGAGCCAATCCGCGTGGATAATTACACCGGCAAGAAGATGACTTTCTTCCACGACCCGGATGGACTGCCGCTGGAGCTGCATGAGTAAAATGAAGAAAACAAGAAAACCAGGCGGCGGCCGGAAGAAGCTGAAGCCGGAGTACGATGCCGGGAAGAATCTGAAAGAGCAGATGGAAGGTGCTGTGGCGCTTTATGATTCTGAGATGTCCTTGCAGACCATCGGCGATGAACTGGGATTAAATCCAATAAAAGTAAGAAAGCTGCTCATCACGGCCGGTGTGTATGAATCTGAAGTGGCGGAGAAAGTAAAAAATACTTTTGAAGAATACCGAGAAACAAAAGACTACAAAACCTCCATACTCTCCAACTGCAAACACCCTGAAACTTTCCAAAGCCTCCGTTACCTAGTACCTGCCTTATAAAAAAGGTGTGTACTTCCCAAGTACAGCAGAAAAAGAGAAGATCAGTGTTGGGGCAGAGCGGCAGCGGAGATACAGAGCAATGAAGCGGTGGAGGGCCGATCCGACAGAAGAAAACTTTTGGGGAGTGGTTCTGGCCTATGCGGGTGTGAAATTCAAAACTTACTCCGGCTTGCCATTCTCTTACGAAATTAAAAAAGGCAGGAACGGCGAGTACACGAAAGAGCTGTGGATCGACTGCCGGGAGAACAGTAAAAGCCTGGCATGGAGTTCAGTACTGCTGGCACTGAAGAATGTTAAAGAGGATGTGGTTGATCGTCCTAAAGCTCTGGGCGATATTCGAGGTGTGACCTACATCTACGGGATGTTCTATCGGTTCGGTCTGATTGATGTGCCGGACAAGGTAAAGGAGAAGATGGGCCGTCCAAAAGACCGCAAAAAATAGGTTGCTATGTACAGAAGTGTGCGGTAATATGTGCCATAACTGAGAATGTGAATCTCAGTTGGGAAGGATGGTAGCATTATAGAAAAATTGAAGAAAATGCTGGAGGAGTATTTGAAGAAAACAGAGCCGGAGTATTATCCGCCGGTGGAGAACCTGCTTGATCTGATCTACGAGCATTACACGGAAAACAACCCAGTAGAGAAAAACACAGTTGCTGGGAAAGCAGCAAAGGCCAAGGAAAAGGAATTGGAAGAGTGGCTGCGAGGGTTAGATGGTATGGATAGTCTCTAAAAATAGTCATGAATAGGGGTATTTCCCCGATTTTGTGTAAACTCCAAAATGATAATATAATTTAAGTGTTTTTCGAAGGATGAAATCCATATTTCGGGATTTCATCCTTCAGCTCATATATAGCATAAAAGCACA
>NZ_JACRTE010000034.1 GCF_014385105.1 Qingrenia yutianensis
GCCATTATCCTGTTTCCTTTTAAGCAAGTTGACAGCAGATTCGATAATTTTAAGCATTTTTTTATTACGTTCCAAAGTCCTCATTTGTTCATGAATTTCCGTCCCCGCCAAGTCTGCTCCGGCAGCATAAGACATCTCTAAAAATTCTTCCAGCTTGCAGCCCATTTCGACTTCAAAACTTATTTGAGCCTGAATTGCCGACACTTCTATACTCCATACTACCTCACGATATTTTTTCAGCAATAACTCTGTATTGTGATATGTTTTTTTCTCTCGCATTATCTGTTCCTCTGTTTTGTTTACTACCTTTCTCACCGTAACTCCTCCTTAAAGCAATGAATCTGCCGCAACTTCTGCCGTATAATAATGTCCAATCGTTGAATATGAATTATACAACATCGTGAGCATATAACTTTTAATATTTCTGACTCGGTTTCCCGTCTTTCTCAAGCAATCAAAGACATATTCAATATGTGTATAATCAAGTTTTAGGAACCTATCTTTTACAATTTTTTGCGGCAATTCCTGACACGCTATCACTACTGTCGGTTTATGGCAGCAAACAATTTCCGTCATAAGTTCAAGCACGCCGTCAGCCATATCATTTCCGCAATTCTGTTTAAGGGTTTCGTAATCAATATTGTCCGAAATAATTTCCTTGCAGCGTCTAATCTCATCGATCATATCACATTTTCCGACCGCTCCGGGCTCTTGATGTGATAAGATAGGATTAGTATCATTCGCATAAATATTATTTATATTATTATAATTAAACTCATTATCTTTAGCTTCGGATTTATCGACTTCCAAAGGTCGGCATTTTCGGAAGTCAAGACTTCGTTTTTTCCGAACTCCTGAGGTCGGTTTTTCCGAAGTCAAGACTTCGGCGCTATCCCGAACACCGGACTTCGGAATATCAGAAGTCTGAAACTCGCACGCATCATCAATATTATCGGCATCATCATAAACACTTTGTACTTCCTGCTGAGGCAGTGTTGCAAAATTCATAACATAAATAATTGTCGGTTTACCTAAACCTTGTTTTTTTCGTGTTATAAGTCCGCAGCCTTTTTCCGCATCCAGTTCGGCAAAAAGTTTAATTCCTTTGTCTTTTCCGATTCTAAGCATGTCCATTGCATCATCAAGCTTAAAATAAATATAAGCCCTGTTTTCTTCATCAACCCATCTGTTTTTTATTGACAAACTCATACGATCCAATAGAAGTCCGTACAGTATTTTTGCTTCTGCCGAGATGTCCGAAAATCTATCATCGGTAAAAAGTATTTTTGGCAGTCGGTAAAAGCTGAATTGCTCCGCCTCACTTCCGTAAAAATAATCTAAATCAAAATTTTTCATATACTTACACTCTCCTTTCGTTTTTATTTGACTTATCCATTGGTCTGAACATTGAACATTTTTCTCCATTGTGAAATCTTATGTAAGGGCAAAACGGATTTCTGCTGTCAAGCAAATATGTTTCTTGACCTGTTTTACATTTTGGGCACAAATAATCCTTATTATCTTTCATATGCAACCATCCTTCAAAATAAATTTTTGCATAAAAAAACAGACCATACTTTTTCAATATGATCTGCTAAAAACTATATTCAGTTTTTAATTTCAAAGAGTTATCAACCTCCTAAAAACTATACCGCATTTGCCGTAATCACTCGTGGTATAATTCATTTATTTGCGTAATTTATAAAATTCAGAACCTTATTAAGCTGTTACGGACAGCCCTCAAACCCTCGCCGTTATTGGGTTTCCTGGTTTCTTGTCTTATTATAACACAATCTCATAAATAAATTTTCCTCGTATAATAAATGTAGTAGTTTTTAGAGTTCCTCTCCAAGAACTATGTTATAATTGTTTAGATGCTGTGGATTGGTTTATTTTTCCTACCACTCGATGGTTTCAGAAAGGCTCCAACCACAGTCTCTTTGCAGTTTGTTAATCAGTTAGATACCGCCCGACAGTTTATGTGGAACGAGGTTACAAGAGCAACGAGTCCCTGTGGGTCTAAACAGCGTCATATTACTTTTTTCAGGAGGTATCCTTATGATTTTTATTGGTATTGATGTAGCTAAGGACAAGCACGATTGTTTTGTTATCAGTTCTGACGGTGAGGTGTTATTTGATGTGTTCACTATCTCTAACACTCTTTACGGCTTCAATGACCTACTTGCAAAAATCAAGTCAGTTTCGTCTGATTTGAGTAAAGTAAAAGTAGGACTTGAAGCCACAGGACATTACAGTTACAATCTGCTCGGATTTTTACTTGACAATGGTCTTCCCACCTATGTCTTAAATCCTCTGCACACCAATATCTACCGCAAAAGTCTGTCCCTGAGAAAAACTAAAACAGACAAGGTAGATGCTCGCACAATTACTTCTATGTTAATGTCTTGCGTAGACCTCAAGCCCTACACAAGAGCATTATACCACAATGAAGAACTAAAGTCACTAACCAGATACAGATTTGATAAAGTTTCAGAGCGAGCCAAACTGAAATCTTCTGTATCAAGACTTGTTACAATTCTTTTTCCGGAACTTGAAAAGTTAGTTCCGACATTACATATGGTTTCCGTATACGCACTCCTTTCAGAGTTCCCATCAGCTAAACATATCGCTAATGCAAGCCTTACAAGACTAACTAATCTGTTATACACTGTTTCTAAAGGACATTACGACAAAGATACTGCTATTCGCTTTCGTGAAGCTGCAAGAAACTCTATCGGCTCTGTTATGCCTGCTAAATCTCTTGAATTAAAGCATACAATCAAGTTAATAGGTGAACTTGATTATGAAATCTCCGAGATAGAAGCAGAGATTGAACTGATTGTAGACAGTTTGGGAACTACCATATTAACCATTCCCGGTATTGGTTATGCAACAGCCGCTTCAATCCTTGCAGAAGTTGGTGATTTTTCAAATTTTGAAACACCTGATAAAATACTTGCTTTTGCAGGAATGTCACCGTCTACATATCAATCGGGACAACTTACAAACTGTTATGCACATATGGAAAAGCGTGGTTCTAAATACTTGCGATTCGCTCTCTACAATGCTACAAAATATGTTTGTAAGTGGGATAGTAACTTTGCCGCCTATCTTGCTAAGAAGCGTTCTGAGGGCAAGCATTACAATGTTGCCATATCTCACGCCGCAAAGAAGTCAGTAAGATTGATTTTTGCTTTAGAAAAATCTCGATTACCTTATGTGCCTGCTGTATAACTAATTTACCAATATTTTTTCAAGGCTTCCTTTGGAAGTCTATTTGCCATGCCTATTTTTATCAGATAAATTTTTTCAACTTTTTTCATTTTACCTATTGACTTTTAATAGTTAGTCTCGTTTCTATTTTATTTTTTCGATTTTAGGACAGGACAATGCAGCACGGTATTGCGGATTTGCCCATCTTACCGCATTTTTAATTACGCGCCGAACATCCTTGTTATAAAATGAGCCGTATGTTTCGTGTCCGGGCTGAAAATAAAATATATTTCCGTTTCCTCTTTTAAAGCAGCAGCCTCCTCTGAATATTTCGCCGCCTTCGTACCACGCACCGAATACCAATCTGTCCGGGGTCGGAATATCAAACGGCTCGGCATAGGTTTCCTCGTGCTCCAATTCAATGTATCGGTCTATTCCCTGTGCAATCGGGTGTGACGGATCAATAACCCATAATCTTTCCATATCGCCGTCCTCGCGCCACGAAAGATTTCCGGAGGTTCCCATCAAAAGCTTGAACGGTTTTGAATGATGTCCGGAATGGAGAAATATTATTCCCATTCCCTCGTGAACTGCGTTTCTGACATATGCAGCCGCCAAATCGGAAACCTTGTCGTGCGCCATATGTCCCCACCAAATCATTACATCGGTATCATCAAGAAGCTCCTTTGTAATTCCGCAGTCGGGGATAATTTCTAAATTTTCGTCATACAAAGTGATGGTACGAACATTTATATCCGCTTCTTCGCCGAGAAATTCAGTGATTGTGTTATGTATGCCTTTCGGATACATATCCTTTGCATCCTGCTGGTTTTGTTCGTGTAAAAATTCGTTAAATATTGTTACGTTAATCATAATGCTCTCCTCCGATTATAAGCGAACTTCTTTTCCGTCTTCCGCAGACTTATACATAGCTTCGAGAATTTTAATCATATTTACTCCCTGCTGCGGTACAAACATAGGCTCGGCGCCGTTTAACACAACATCCGCAAAATGACGGATATTCAACTCGTGTATACGCGGTCCTCTTGTATTGTCAATATTCGGAATAAAGTCTGTCGTCGTTCCGTAGCTTTCACCGAATATTTTAAGTTTCTGGTCTAAACTGCACCACGACGAGCCTGCCTTTTCGCCTCTGAGCTCAACAAAGAAATTTTCCTTTTCGATATTCGACGCCCAGGAAAATTCAATCTGCATGCAAGCACCGTTGTCAAATTTAATAAATCCCATTGCCAAGTCCTCAACATCAAATATGCCGTCTTTATTTCTGTCGCCATACCTTGATTCAGCAGAATCACTGATGTCATCGGAATTAGCGAATTTGTTGTATGTGCAGCCGCTTACGGCAACAGGAGTCGGATTTCCCATAAGCCAGATTGCAAGGTCAATCATATGAACACCAAGGTCGATAAGCGGACCGCCGCCGGACTGTGCCTTTGTTGTAAACCAGCCGCCTCGTCCGGGAATACCGCGGCGTCTTTGCCAGCCGCAGCGAGCAGCATATATTTCACCCATTTTGCCGTCGCCGATGAATTTTTTCAAAAATCCCGATGTGGGCCAATAACGGTTATTTCTTATAACCATTAAGCATTTTCCGCTTTTTTCGGCTGCCGCTTTCATCTTTTCCGCTTCCGCCACACTTACCGCGTCAGGCTTTTCGCAAAGCACGTGCAAGCCTTTTTCAAGTGCCGCGCAGGCAATTACGGAATGCAAATAGTTCGGTGTACAAATATCTATTGCATCAAGATTGTCCATTTCAAGAATTTCTTTATAATCGGTGCAGGCTTTGGGAACATTAAACTTTTCCGCAACCATTTTCACCCTGGGTTCATTGATGTCGCAAACAGCCACTACATCAACATTATCAATTTTCTCATATGCGGGAAGATGCTGATTTTGGGCAATGCCGCCCACACCGATTACCGCTACTCTTAACTTCTTTTCCATCTTAAAATTCCTCCTGACAAGTTTTATTATTTTAATATTTTGGTTATACTGTTTTTTAAATTTATTCTGTACTCTATTATCTTTTCGCGGCTGTTGTCCCGTTTTGACAAAAATTCATAGCTTTCTGCCAAAAGCTTTTCAAGATTATTTACCTTGTCCTCCGAAATACTTTCATCAGCCTTCGCCAAATCAATAATGCTTTCCAATTCAAAAATTGATTTTTTCAGGTATTGGGTAACAAACACAGGTTCCGGAACGTTTGTGGTTTCGTTAATGATATTATAAAACTTATCATACTCGCATACTGCTTTACCCTTGGGCAGTTTTGCCCACAACGACTGATTTTTGACTCCGGCATTGTCGATAATCGCTTTTATATCAGCATTATATTTGCCCGGAATAAACAATTTTGTGTCCCAAACATCAGAACGCTCACCCTGATTTGAATAACTCGGTGAAGTTGTATAATTGTTATATGCTTTTATGTACTTTGAAGTATAGGGAGTGTGAGACTTTTTCTGTAAATTCGATTTTTCTATGACAAAATATTTGTTTTTTATGGGCAGAAAATCCACATTTCGGCTTTTCTGCCTTAACTGTAATATAGCACAAATTTTACGGCATGTCAAGGGCGGTCTCGCAAGAGAACGTGAATTTTACCCTTGTACATGGCGGAAAATTTGTGCTAATTAAGCCTTCCGTCATACATGATTGACAACTCACCATAGACTTTGCCCCAATTTCTGAGCGGCATTGTCCATTTTTTCGTTGCCTCAAAAGTTGCCAAATACAGTGCCTTTAAAAGCGCCGTATCGCTCGGAAATACGCTTCTTTGACTGTTTAATCGGCGCAGTGCGCTGTTCAGGCTTTCTATCGCGTTGGTCGTGTACATAACCTTTCTGACATCTGCTGAAAACTTGAACATCGGTGATATTACATCCCAATTTTCGTCCCAGCGTTTCATGGCGTTCGGATACCTGTCGTGCCATTTTTCCGTAACCGCAAGCATACGCTCATATCCGGTTTCTTCATTGGGTGCGTGATATATGCTTTTTAAGTCATTTGCGAATGACTTTTTATCCTTTTCCGCAACATATTTCAGAGTATTGCGCACCTGATGTACGATACAGCGCTGATGTTCGGTATTTGGATATGCCGCTGAAATTGACTCTTTTATGCCGGAAAGTCCGTCTGCACACAAAATCAAAATATCCTGTACCCCTCGGTTTCTGAGGTCATTTAGCACGCCAAGCCAGTATTTCGCACTCTCATTTTCACCAACGGTTATGCTTAACACTTCTTTTCTGCCCTCGTCATTAATGCCGAGAATTATGTATGCAGCTATCTTTTTAACTATATGCTCATCACGAACAGAAAAATGTATTGCGTCAATGAAAACAATCGGATATACCGCCGATAGCGGTCTTTGCTGCAATTCTTCAATTTGGGGCAGTATTTTGTTTGTGACGGCGGTTACCATGCTTTCGCTTACTTCAAAGCCGTATATGTCCTCTACAATATCCGAAATTTGCCTTGTTGTCATGCCTTTTGCCGACATCGCTATGATTTTTTGTTCTATTGCGGATATGTCCTTTTTGCGTTTCTGAACTATTTGCGGGTTAAAATCTCCGTCACGGTCCTGCGGAACATCAATCGGTATTTCACCATACGAACTGCGCAATTTCTTGTGTTTAACGCCGTTTCGATAATCTGTGTTATCACTGCGTTCGTATTCCTCATAACCTAAATGCTCGTCAAGCTCTGCCTCCATCATCTCCTGAATCGTGCCGCCTAACAGGTCTTTCAGTGCCTCCTGAATATCCTCGGCTGTTTTGATGTTGTACTCCTCAATTAAGCCGGCTATGATATTCTTTTTACCTTCACTCATTCTTTCTCGTCTGCGTCTTGCCATAAAAAATTCCTCCTATGATATTATTTATATTCTATCATAGAAGAAATCTCTTTTACAGACTTTTTCTCACACTCTCATATTAGCAGGGGCAGAAAACAAAATTTCCTGCCCCCTAAAAATGTATGATTGTTAAGAATTATATTTATGGGGAAGAATTTCCGCTGCCCTTTCTTCGGGACTTAATTTGTACTTAGGCATAACTAAAACCTCCAAAATGATATTTTTATTATATATCATCTTGGAGGTCTTGTATAGACTTTACACAAAATTTGGG
>NZ_JACRTE010000035.1 GCF_014385105.1 Qingrenia yutianensis
TTCATTTTCTCTCAACTCCTTGTCTGCCTGTTTCTGCAAAGCGAGCGCCTGCCGTTTTTTCTCGGCAATTTTATACGAATCCTTAAATATTGCTTTGCACAGTCTGATTTCTTTTCGGAGTTCGTTAAGCTCCGCATTGATTTCTTTCGCTTGGTCTTTGACCTCATCACAATTTTCATCAGTCCTTCCTTCATATAATTTTTTACGCCGTGTAATTAAAATCTCAACTTCGGCTTCTTTGTCCTTTTGGTATTTCTGCAAATCTTCGCCCGTTTCGATATTATGCGTGAGCAAAAATTTGAATTGCTTTTGATAGCGGTCAAATTTAATCAATTCATCACGCATAAAAAATGACACCCTTTGAGGTGTCTGCTTACGCTGAATTTTTTTGAATAAGTAGAGGTAGTGGAAGTATAGGGCGATAAAGCCTTTTAACTTCTTGCCCTTTACATTTTTAATGTTACCTCTGAATTTGTACTGCTTTTTGGGTATTTCGGACGGTGCAGCCGTGATAATTCCGTTTCGGGTTGCGATTATCCTTTCCAAAATCTCTGCTTCGCTGTAACCCTTGCCGAGATTATCAAGCCTCATCGGGCGTTTTGCGTTCGGTGCAATTATTGAGGTGTGTTTTATATTCGGACCTTTGCGGTGAATGACAAAACCACGCTTTTTTAGGTTCTGCCAAAACTGCTCCATTGTGTATGAGCATTTTATGATTTCGTCAATATCACGGCGGATACTTCCACGAATGGTCGGTCTGCCTTCTTTTAACGCCAGCCATTCGCCGTAGTGCATACCTCGCCTTTGCGGCTTGTTGATTACCGACAGACAGTTTTCACGGCATATTTGGTCTGAAATACCCCGAATGTCTATAAAGTAGTCCTTATAATTGTTGCGGTATTTGTAGCCATCAATGTATGAAACGGCATTTATTATTATGTGGTTGTGCAAGTGCTTATGGTCAAGATGCGTTGCTATGACGGCTTCGTATTTATCCGCAAAAAGCCGTTCGACAAGCTCCTGTCCGCACCTGTGAGCAATTTCGGGCGTGGTTTCAAAGTCCTTGAACGACTGCACCAAATGATAGGCGAGTACACCGTTTTTGCGACCGCTTTTTCCGAAAAACTCTTGTGTTTCCAACATTTCCGAAAAGGCTTTGTCTGTCGTGCAGTTATATGCTTTGACATAAAGGCAATTTTCGGTCTTGTCCTCATTTTTTATATATTTGATTACACCCTCTACCGCATCAATGTCGGGTTTTATGCTTGTCTTGTCGGGATTTGCGATATAGTTAAGACTTGAATCGAGCCTTGATTTAACCGTCCATATTTTCGTAATTGCCATTATCGGACGCTCCTCACAAGCCGCATAATATCATTTTGCATTTGCAGCACGGTTTCAATTTTATCCTCCGAGATACGCTGCTCTGCATTTGCGATATGTGCTATCTGATTTATGTTGTTTCCGATAGCGTTTATCTCACGAAGCAGTTTTACATATTCATCGGGCGGACGGGGGCGAATAACACTACCCATAATCAGCTTGCGAATATATGGCTCCATTTTTAAGGCACAAGCAGCAGCTTGTGCTTTCAAGTGTTCTTTCTCTTTTGGGGAAAGACGCACCAATACAGCAGTATTTCTATCCATTAGAAATCACCTCTTTTCTTTTAGCCGTGCGGCGGGGTATTAGGGGCATTGCCACTAACAAGCGGGCGTTTTGATAGCAAAATGCCGTGCTTGCTAATACAAATGCTCACGCATTTGCCCCGTCCGCCTTCGGCGTTATACTTTCCGCCGGGAAAGCCTCCTTTACATTCCGCATTCGTCCTTGCAGGGACAGTTTTTCAAGCGAGCGCACAAACGCTTCTCTGTTGTAATTGGTGTTCATTTTTGATTACCTCATCTTTCATAAATTTTTGTATCAAAAAAGCCTGCCATATGGGCAGACTGATTTGCGTGTGTTTATTTGCGTTTTTTGTATGTTCCGCAGGCATTCTTTATGTGGTTGTAATCATCATAGGTGATTTCTCCACGCATTAACGCCTGCCGAGCTTCATACACCTTTTTCAAGTGTCGGTTTACGGTCTTGCAGTTATCGGGGAACGACAGCGATACGACATCTCCGTTTTTGCTCCAATTAAGTCCGTAAAGCATATCAATCTTAAAAATTGTGTGGAGCGTTTCAAGCTCGGAATCGACAGACAGCCTTGATATTGCAAACCTGTGTATGCCGAGCAACCTTGCCAGCTTTGCGGTAATCTGCGGTTTTGCGTAAATTCGCTCTCCTTCGTACTGTCCTATGCGTGTCCCTGCGGTCTTTTTC
Source organism: Qingrenia yutianensis (assembly GCF_014385105.1). Taxonomy (NCBI): domain Bacteria; kingdom Bacillati; phylum Bacillota; class Clostridia; order Eubacteriales; family Oscillospiraceae; genus Qingrenia; species Qingrenia yutianensis. The sequence continues at coordinate 2,326 of NZ_JACRTE010000035.1, forward strand.
GCAAAGCCGACCTTTTCGCCGAGTTCCGACTGCGACAAGCCGTTATATTGTCTGCACAGCTTTATCGTTCTTCCTATGGGTTTTGGTTTTTTGTTATTCATTTATCATCATTCCTTCCATATTTTCGGGCATAAAAAAACCGACAAGATTTCTCCTGCCGGTTATGCCTTATTTGATTTTATTATCTTTGCATATCATCGTGCTTTTTTGACTTTTCTTTTAATTTATTTAAGGAAAAATCAATGATACGCTCTTTTCTTGCCGTGAGCATTGTTTTGTAAAACTCCTTTTGAAGCTCTGTTATGGTAGGCGTATTGTCTATAATTTCATAGATTTTCTTCATATCAATACGGCTTGCTATCCGTTTGAGAGCCTTGTTACAGTCCGGAAATTTACCCTCCGACAAAAATTTGAAGTAATTTATCTTTTTGCCGTTATAGGTTACAGCAGACAACGGTATATCGAAAATTCTGTGATTAAGCTCGTTTTTGTCGCTTAATATCTTTTTCATTAAGTCCTCGTCCGCCTGCGGGTAAAGGCTGCTGCCGCAATCAAATACCGGGGCGAGCGTTACTTCATCGGTAGCGTTGTTATATAAAAATCCCCAATTTCCGTTGTGTCTGTCCCAATTTCCTATCAGAGCGTCCACGATAAACATATCCCAAAACCTTGTTTTAAGTGTTTCGGAATCCATCGCTGTCTGTTCGTCAATGGTGGACAAAATATCTGCAAGCTCCGTACCGTAACCGTTTCTTTCGGAGTCAATAATGCGGTTTTTGAGTGATGCAAAATCTTGAAGCGTTATCCCTTGCGAGGTAAAATCCTTGCAGGCAACAACAACTTTTTCCTTGCCCTTGCTTGTGTAGGTTCCGATAACCGTTTCCTGTACGGGTATTCCCACAGACTCAAAAACCTTGCAGCCGATGTATTCGCTGATACAGCTGTTTGTATAGCTCATTTCCTTATTTATTGTAGGGAACGGCGGAAATTTCAGCATATATTGCTCGCCGTTATACAAAACCGAAATTTTACCGCCGTTGGCTCCGGCATAAGTTTTGTTTTTTTGCACCGCATTTGTAAAGTCTATCATATATCATCCTGCCTTTCCATTCTTAAATATTTACGCCGTAAGTACCACGCTTGCTCACTTGAAATGAGGTTTTCAACCTCTGCGGAATTTATATCGGCGTTTAGCTCACACCAGCATATATCCCAATGGTAATCTTTTTCGCCGCTGTCTACAATTTTCCACGATTTTTTCATTCGTTCAAGCGATTCTGCGAGGTTCTTCGGCAGTCCGCACTCAAAGTGCGTTTCGTCCGTCGGCATACCTGTTTCAGAGCTGTATTCGCCGTTTTCAAGCTCCATTATATCCTCCATAGAGCAGTTCAAAGCTTTTGCTATCTGCTGTACGGTTTTTGCATTGCACTTTTGAATTGAGGTTTTCCCCGAACATATATCTATAACGGTTGTTTTCGGTACTCCGCTTATCTTTGAAAGCTGATACTTCGTAATATTTTCGCTGTTGAGTAAATTCTGTAATGTCATTTTCAGCACCGCCCTTTCAATATTATTATACATATAGTATATCGGAATACCGACCTTTTGTCAATATGCACGGAGCTTTTTCATCAATATGCACTATGATTTTTTACCTTGCCATAGCGTATTCACGCTTTTGCTGCGGCGCTTGTGCATCGGAAACATCGGTGTCGATAACATTATCGTCCTTTTTATCCATTTTGAGCAGTGCCTCGACTGCGGCAAGGCGTTTTGTTTTTTCCTGCAATTCCGCCTCCTGCGGAAACGGTCGCTTTGCTTCAGCCTTTGCCGTTTCAAACTGCGTATTGGTGTTCGCAAGCTCCTCTTTGGATATTTCAAGCCGTTTTTCAAGACCGTCGATAGCGTTGTCGATACGCTGAATATTACCGAAAACATCTGTGCCAAGCTCCACCTTATGCGAAAGCTCATTTTTGAGCGACACATAAAACTGCTTTTGAAAGCTGTCAAACGATAATTCCATAGAAAAACCCCGGTAATCGCCGATTAAAACCGGCTCCTCCGAGGTCATTTTCTTACATCTCTCAATTAACGCCTTTCCGGCTTGTTCCTTTTCAAAATATCCAAATCCGTCAATCGTCATTGTGTTAAACCTATCTTCAATTTTAGGGTGCTTGTGTGCGGTTTCAATATCCTTTTCAAGTCCCTTTATCCTTGCGGAAATTTCGGATATTTTTTTCGGATAATACTTTATAACCTTATCCTCAAGGTCATAAATCTGCGACATAAAGGACGATTTTATCAGCTTCAGCTTGGACACCTCCATATCAAGTTCCATTTTCTCCTTGATGTGCGGATTACCTGTCGAGAGTGCCTTTATCTCCGCAAAGGACAGGGCGGTTGGGTCAATATCGTCCGCAACTCTGACGGGAGATTTTGAAGTAAATATCTGCGATATGAATTTCTGCTTTTGCTCCACCGTCTGCCACATATAAGTGTCAAAGGTTCCTTTGGTTACATAGCGGTAGATATGCACTTTCTCGTTTGTATTGCCTTGTCTGATGATACGCCCGGCTCTCTGTTCGAGGTCTGCCGGACGCCACGGGCAGTCAAGGTCGTGCGAGGCATAGAGCAGTTTTTGCACATTTGTTCCGGCACCCATTTTTGATGTGGAGCCGAGAAGTACACGAACATCACCGCTTCGCACTTTCTTGAATAATTCATCTTTTTTAACCTCTGTGTTTGCGTCGTGAATAAAAGCAACCTCATTTTCGGGAATACCTTTTTGGAGCAGCTTTTCCCGTATGCTGTTATACACGGAAAATGTTCCGTCCGATTTCGGTGTAGATAAATCACAGAACAAGAGCTGTGTAGCTTTTCTATCTGCTGTGTCTTTCCATATCTCATACACACGCTCGGCGCATACGGAAACCTTTGAGGTTTCATCATCGGGCAGCATCGGATTTATCATTCGCTGGTCGAGAGCCAATTTTCTGCCGTCGTTCGTTATTTTCAGCATATTGTCAACACTCGGATCGACTGTCCTTTTACGCACTTCCTCGGCTCGCTCTCCGAGGTCGGCAACCATATCCTTTTGAAATTGGGTCGGCTCTGCAACCTCGTTGTGATATTCAACCTCCGGCACGGGCAAATTCAGCATATCCGCCGTCTGAATATCGGCAACCTCTTTGAACATTGCAATGAGTTCGGGCAGATTAAAGAATTTTGCAAACCTTGTTTTCATACGATAACCACTGCCTTCGGGTGCAAGCTCCATTGCCGATACGGTTTCACCAAAGGTGGACGCCCAGCTATCAAAGTGCTGTAATCCACGCTCTTGGAGCGATTTATACTGCAAATATCTCTGCATAGTATAAAGCTCAACCATTGAATTACTCACCGGAGTTCCCGTTGCAAAAATAACGCCCTTTCCGCCCGTAAGCTCGTCAAGATACTGTGTTTTCATAAACAGGTCGCTTGACTTTTGTGCTTCGGTCTGTGCGATGCCGCCGACATTCCGCATTTTTGTGTAAAGGAAAAGGTTTTTGTAAAAGTGTGCTTCGTCCACAAACACTCTGTCAACACCGATTTCTTCAAAGGTAACAACATCGTCCTTGCGTTCTTGGTCGTTGAGCTTTTTTATCTTTGTTTCAAGCCCACGCTTTGTCTTTTCCATTTGCTTAACCGTGTAACGCTCCGCATTTTCGGCTTTTGCCTCTGCAATACCATCCAAAATCTCATTAAGCTGATTTTGCAGTATGGTTTTTTGCCTTTCAGCCGACATTGGTATTTTCTCGAATTGTGAATGCCCGATAATAACGGCATCATAATCGCCTGTTGCAATTCTGCCGCAGAATTTTTTGCGGTTTTTCATCTCAAAGTCCTTTTTTGTTGCAACAAGAATATTTGCTGCCGGATATAACTGCAAAAATTCGCTCGCCCATTGCTCGGTCAAGTGATTTGGTACTACAAACAGCGATTTATTGCAAAGTCCGAGCCGCCGTGATTCCATTGCTGCCGCAACCATAGTCCAAGTTTTGCCGGCGCCGACCACATGACCGAGCAGTGAATTGCCGCCGTACATAATTCGTGCAACAGCGTCCTTTTGGTGTTTCCTCAGAGCTATTTCGGGGTTTATCCCGTTGAAGGTTATATGGCTGCCGTCATACTCACGGGGACGGATAGAGTTAAACCGAACATTGTAGATTTTACACAGGTCATCACGCCTGTCGGGGTCTTTCCATATCCAATCCTCAAAGGCTTGCTTGATTGACGCTTGCTTTTGCTGTGCAATGGTGGTTTCCTTGATATTCAGCTTTGCAACCTTGTTACCGTTTTCGTCGTAAATATAATCAAAGATACGCACATCACGCAGATTAAGCGAATCCTCAATAATTTTGTAAGCGCTGATACGGCTTGTACCATAGGTGTTGGTAGCCTTAACGCCCTTATCGGCGCTCTTGCCTTGAATATTCCACTCACCCGTAAGATTTGAATATTTGACCTCGATTTTGCTTTG
>NZ_JACRTE010000036.1 GCF_014385105.1 Qingrenia yutianensis
TTTTTCATTTGTCATTTTCTTTGCATATGCACGAAGTTCTTCGAAAGTTTCAGGAAGAACAACATTTCCGCCAGCATCAACAAAGCCATTCTTTTTAAGCATATCAACATTGTATGCAATACCAAATGTGTTTATATAGTAGGGAACTGTATAGTATTTACCGTTCACCTTTGATTTAAGGCTTGATAATGCTTCTTCAGGTAAGCTGTCAAGATATTCCTGACCGCCTTCAATTTCATCAATAGCCATTATTTCACCGGATTCATAATATTTCTGCATAGACCATGTACTATACATATCCGGCTCTTGATGTGATGCAACTGCCATTTCTACAGTTTGTGAAAGATTACCTTCTTTTACAACATACTCAATTTCAACACCAAGTTCTTTTCCGCGAGTGTCGTTAAATTTTTCAACAAGCTCAAGCATATCTGTTTTCATATGTGAATCGCCGGTCCAAATAGTAACTTTTTCTAATCCGCCATCACTTGTCTTTTCTTTATCGCCACATCCAATAGAAGTTACAGCCAATGCAGCAATGCATACTGCTAAAACAATTTTTTTCAACATTTTCTTTTTCATAATATTCCCCATTCCGCCCTTTACAATACTGCAAAAAGGCTATAATATTTTATACCTTCAACAACTTAAATTACTCTGCATCAAAAAAATTGCCAAATGTTAAAAGCAATGGATAATCGTTAATTGGAATGTTTTTTAATATTGTAACACCATCTGCAAATTCTACCATATTTTCAGCAAGATCATAAACAGTTCCGTCAATCAAATCAACTAATTTTGGTTTGCCGGAAATACCCGTTTCAAATGTGACAGTTGAGAAAAAGTCACTTGTCATAATATCACTTCCATACCAGTAAGCAAAACCATAAGAACCGTTAGGTTTCTTAAAACCATAGCTTATAATATTTTCAGAAACATCAACTCCAATATTAAAACGCGATTCTTGCGGTTTAACAGCAAAAGGAAGTTTAACTTTCTCAAAATCATCTGCAAATATCGAAGCAATCGCCTGCAAAGCTTTATACGACGGTTTTGGTGTATATTCGCCAGTAGAAAAGCCTTCTTCGTCAAATTCTGCACTAAGCACACCAAAATATGCGTAATCCATATAACTACTCTTATCACCCACAAATCCTGAAAGTGCTTCAATCATATCCACACATGAAAAATATGATGCAAACTCAATATCAGCTGCCAAGTCTGTTATTGCGTGTCTTGCTAATACCTTAGCCTGTTTTTTCGGTGTCCAAGACCCCCAAGAAAGTTCTCCGTTTCCATCACTTCTTGATGGTGCACCGGTTTCACCCTGAACAATACCTATCGCTGGATTATGAATATTTACCATACCTCTTATAAGTTCTCTTCGGTCTATATATTTTTTATCATCAGGAGTGTAAATATGGTATGAGAAAAAGTCTATATAGTCTCCTATACCAACCCGAAAAGCATCATTTATAAATTTAATATTTCCTGTGCTTTCAACGCCACCAATAACCTTTGCATTTGGATTAGCCTTTTTAACCGCCTTAGATGTTCTTACAACAAACTCACCGTATTCCTTACCGTTAGTTTGATGCTCATTTGCAATATGTGTCCAGAACCAATTAGGTTCGTTCCATACTTCAAAATATTCTACTTTTCCTATGTATCTTTTTACGAGCTCGTAAACATATCTATCCCAGGCATTGCGTTCTTCTTCCGTTTCAATAGGAGGCACACCAATCGCTCCGTATACCTTTGCTGCTTCCTTAGTGTATAACCCATTTCCGTAAGCAAGACACATCCAAGGTTTTAATCCTCGATTAATAATATTCTCTACGATTTCGTCAAGCCAAGCAAAATCAAAAACACCTTTTTCCTTTTCGGTTCTTTGCCATCCGGATTGAAGACGTATCCATTTTACTCCTAGTTGAGCAACCTTATCATATGCTTTATTAGGGTCAAAAACAGCTCTGTCCAATTTTTCAAAACCGATACCTAATTTAGATTTTTCAACCTGTGCAGCACACTTTGGTTTAATATGTGCTGTTTCAGCTAACCTTATCACTTGAACCATTCCTTTGTATAATTATTTTCAATTATTTAATCCTTACATTAAAACAAAATGACACAACATAAATTTAGTTATATTGCTAAAAAAATAACGAATTAAATATAATTAATTGTAACATTTTTACTGTTCTATAAAATATCACTTAATACATATTTTCTTTAGAAATTTTACTTTTTCGAATTTTAACTGCAAAAATATTACTTATATATTACTACATCAAGACAGTTTCCGCTTCTATGTCTAACAACCGCAACAGAAGTATTCATACTGTCTTCAAAAAAAGTTATGCCGGGACTCATTTTGCCGTTTGTTATACGCTTTTGCAAGTTATTCTGCTTTGTATCATAAACATACATATGTTTTATAGGTTTGGCAAAACCATAGAGATTAGTACCATTTTCCATATCACTTATACTGTCTGCAAGAATTATTCCGCAATCGGTTGCTCCTATATTATATACATAACCTTTTTTTATGAAGTAATCTGACTGCACACTGTTAAATCCTGAATAACCATTGTTTATACTATATGTACCACTGTTTATATACGAAGGAATATCTCCCGTTTCACTATCGGAATTATAATCATAAAGCATAAAAGCATATGTTACCATTCCGTTTGCATCAAATGCGGGTATTATCAAATCTCCCTCACTTAAATTAATAAATTGTGTATCATTTGTGTAATCTTTAACACCCTCATCTTTCGAATAAACCGTTGTCATTTTTCCGCCATACATACATTCAATTTTTTGAGAAACTGTTTCTGTTATAGGATTTATAACATGGGAAACATCATTGACAATTAATATTTTGTCAGTTATGGTCATCTGTATATTGCTCGATGGTTTATCCTGCAACGGCATAGTATACACAACAAACGTAGGAACTACAGCATCTTGTTCATAGTATGCCGTTATTTTATAATCTCCTGCCGCAGTAAGATGAAAATATTCTGCACTTTCAAAATTCAAAACCTTATAGTAGTCATATCCATATGATGTCGATGCATCTGCGGGAGCAATGTCAGGAATGCCTATTACCTTGCAACCATTAAAAGGAGCAATATTAGTTCCTGCTTCATCAAATATTCCAAAAGAAATATTTGTATACGGAGTTCCTGAAGTTATTTCAGAATTTGTTGCTGAAAACATTGCAGAAGATGCTGCTCCCTTTGAAAACATAAGTTTTCTTGTATCAGGCACAGTATTTTCATTGTCAGGATTTTGGCGCTTATTTTTTGTTATTAAACTTCCTTCTATGCCGCTATCTGCACCAACTATTTTTTTAATCTTGCCATCAGAGGTTGTATAATACATAACAACCGTATGGAATAATTCAAGATTAAACGCCTTATAATTTGAAGTTGTTATATTAATCCCATTAAATTTAGCATTTTTTTGAAGTTCAACAAGTTGTAATTTAGAAGAACCTGTACCATTTAAATCTGTCATAATCATCGCTTTGAATTTATCCTTACCCGATGATTCCAAATCCGAAAAAAACTCTACAAACAACCCATAATGAACTCCATCACTTGTATTGCGTTTTGCTCTTGCAATTCTTCCGGTATGGTCTAAATACAAATCATAAAATTCACCTAAAGATACATTGTTTTCAAGGGTTGAATAAGCAAATTCCAAATTTTGAATTTCTTCAGTGTCATCTGTTTTAACCTTAAATTCATAGTTATTAGGCTCTCCTGAACACACTCCGTTAACAGCAGCACTAATCATATTATCGTTTACAATTATCTTTACTGCTTTTTCATTAGAGGCACCCTCAAAAATGCTAAGTGTATCTCCTTTTTGTAGTTCCTTATATTCAAAAGGTTTGCCGTCAATATCAACCAAAGAAAGTCTGCCATTTTGATATTCTTCATCATACGACAAAAACTCATTCTTATCGCTGTATACTTTAAACACACTTGAAGATTTACCTTCTACTACCATAGTTTTGTAACATTCTATTGCTACTAAGTCATATTTTCCGTCTTCATCACAATCCACAATGGTTAATGAACTTAAACCATAATTAATTCCTTCACTTATACGCTGCAAAAACTGACCTGTATTTTGAGTTGCATACTGACCGTTGTATATAACATCTGTTGCAAACTCTAATGAAATCTTTTTTTCTTTGTTGTTTACAATATATCTAATTTGATTGTCAATATAATATGGTCTGTTTTCATAACTTAAGGATAGCACATCATCCTCCAATTTTGGTTTTACAGATAAAAGTTGTTTTTTGTCTTTACCTTTTTCTTCAAGATAAAAACCTTCAACATTCCTTCCCAAAAGCGAATATGTGTCAAAATTTGTTTTAAATATCATATTGCCGATTACACTATTATTTACTATGATTTCATCTTTAGCTGCAAACATATTGTCATACATTGTGCTATAACGATTTCCAATAAGTCTGCCTTCAAACTTAACAGCGTGTTTATACTTTTCAGCAAGAGTAATACCACCCTTTTCATATTCTGCATCTGTTCCGTAAACAGTCTGTTCTAATGTGTCGGCAGTAAGTGCATTATAAAACATTATAACAACATCATATACTAAAAACTTGTCTTCTTTATTAACTACATTATCACTTAAACCAACTTGATTAGCTATTGACATATACCTATCTGCTTGATTTCCGAAATTCCATCCTAAAAGTGATACAAGTATTTTTGCTGCTTCCGAATAATCCATATACAAATAGCTGTTATGCAATTTTTCACTCATATAAATGTTAGAAATATCTTCATTTTCCACAAGAGCATCAAGCATTTTTGCAAATTGTGAATAACTTACCTTTTTCATCATATTTTCGGATGTATCAACAGGTATTTCAAGGCTATTAAGCACATCTGCACAAAAAGAGTATAAATCTGCATCATATTCGGCAGCATATACTGCAGGCATACTTAATCCTGTAATCATAATAGCTGATATCATCAATATACATATAAGTTTTTTCAAAATAGCACCCCCATTATTACAGCCCGCCTATAAAAGAAAGTATATTATACAAAATTACTGTCGCTTCTGCACGGGTTGCGGTTGATTCAGGGTTAAGGGTTCCGTTCTCGTTACCATTAACAATTCCAAGTTTCACTAACTTGTCTATTATATCTTTTGCATAATCAGCCACATCTTCACTGTCAGAGAATTTTTCAATGCCTTCCTTTTCTGGCAAAACAGTATCCTCTATTAACTGTGCACACATAACAAACATATCTTGCCTTGTAATATTTCTTCCGCTTCCAAATAAATCATTTCCAATTCCTTTTGTTATATTGTTTTGTGCAGCTGCAGCAACATATGGTGAATACCACGAATCCACGCTTACATCTTCAAATGGACTTACATCATTTATAGGTTCAATACCTTCAGCAACCACTATCATCTTTATAAATTCTTCACGGGTTACAAAATCATTTGGAGCAAAAATTAAATCGCCCTTACCCGAAATAATATCTCTCTCATATAGAGTTTCTATTGCGTCCTTCGCCCAATCAACCGAATCAATATCCGAAAAATATGACTTTTTATTTTCCTCAAGCTTTACAGGAGGTACCGGCACTTCAGCTTTAATTGATACACTTCCGCCTCCAAAACTAGCAGAATTGTTTGAAGAAGCGTAAACAGGAGTAGCATTTGTAATAAGCTGATTTACATACTGAATAAATTTAGCAATGCTTCTTTGAGGTGTATTTTTTATACTTTCATTTACAGTTGATTGATTAAGACCCAAACCATTATAGCCTGAAAAATTCAAACCGGTAAGAATATCTGTATGCGAATTTAACACTGCCGAAATATCCTTATGCATAAGTGTCTTTTTAATAAGATTATTAAGCACTGTTATTTTAAAGGCATCAGCATATTCCTCTGCAGAGCGAATATTCTTGTTATCAACTAAACTTAATTCATTTGCTAATTCTGTACATAAAGCTAATTTTTCATCATCAGTAAAACCATTATAATCGTTGTATACTGAAAGCAACTGCAATTCGTCTAATTTTAAGAGTCTTGTAATATCCGCAACACTTTCATTCGGATATATACCAGCTAATATTTCCTTTATGGAAGACGGTACTTTATCTTTTAAAAGAACCATTCTTAATGTTTCATCTGCAAAGTGCATTTTAAAATTATCAATATTTCCAAATGGTTTTTTTGCTAATAAATTTGTGCAAAGCAACAATTTTGATTCATCACTTAACATATTGTAGTATGTTTCGTCATATCTTATTTTCTGATCTCTATGTTCTTTTTCAAGAATTGCCAAAAGCCCTGCATTATCTATATCATATAAATCTATTGATTTTATAAAGTTATCATTATCAACTTTTGACGAGAAAAATTTCGTTTCATCTGCAAACACTTTGTCATCAACTTTAGCAATTATTCTATAGGTACCGCTTTCACTTACAATTATAGGATAAGCAGAATTAACGCTTCCGTTCGCTTCAACAGTAACTTTTACAATATCTAAAAACACATTTTCAGATACACCTTGTGTGCTTTGCGGAACATCATTTACACTTGCATCTGTTTTTGGAACAAGAATTTCTGCCGTTACAGTTTTTCCTGCATACGCCGTTCCTAAATTTCCGCTAAACGAAAGTGTTTGGT
>NZ_JACRTE010000037.1 GCF_014385105.1 Qingrenia yutianensis
TGTGCTTTTATGCTATATATGAGCTGAAGGATGAAATCCCGAAATATGGATTTCATCCTTCGAAAAACACTTAAATTATATTATCATTTTGGAGTTTACACAAAATCGGGGAAATACCCTTTAAAGCCGTTTTTTGTTTTGTCTAAAACAAACCGGGGATATTCATACCGCCCGTCATTTTGCTCATTTTTTCCTGATTTTGCTTGTCGATTTTTTTGATAACGTCGTTCACCGCGACCAAAATCATATCTTCAAGTGTTTCAACGTCGTCGGGGTCAACCGCGTCGGGGCTGATTTTAATTTCGGTAAGTTCTTTTTTGCCCGACATTTTCACCGTTACCGCACCGCCGCCTGCCGCCGCCTCAAACTCGGACTGCTCAAGCTCCTCCTGCATTTTGACCATATCCTGCTGCATTTTCTGCGCCTGCTTAATCATATTATTCATATTGCCCATTCCCATACCCATAGGCATTCTTCCTCTTGCCATAAATCTAACCTCCGTAATTTTATTTTTATGTTTTTAATCTGTTTGCTTTAAAAATTCGCCGTTGCGCGCATTAAAATAATAGCATTTGCCGTCGCTTGATGAAATTTTCCAGCACGGCGCGGCGGTAACGTTAAGACGTTCAAGAAGCCTGTTCGACTCCGAAATGTAATATCCGAGTTCGATTTTGTCAACGTTTATTTCACCGTCAAACTGAGCGGTGTTTGAAAAATCTATCAAAATCCCCGTCAGCGACACAACCTCGGACGTGTCACTGCTTTTTTTCGGCTTGTTCTCGGCAAAATACCAGCTCCCCGAGATTTTCACTTTTCCGTTTTGTTCGGTGAGATTGAGAGAAACGTCAAAAACGGGAAAACCGCCTGTTTTAAGGTAAACAACGGCGCTTTTGTCATTCAAAACTATCTCGTTTTCGCCTTTTAAGCCGACCGAGCCGAGCACTTTTTTTATTTCGCCCTCACTGCTCAGATTTCCGTCGGTTTCCACCGAAAATGTTTTTTCGTCCCCGCGCGAAAATCCGCTCGGAAAATTGTGCGAAACCACGGCATTTTTAAGCGCTATAACGTTTAAACCGACCTGTTTTCTGTCTATTTTATCCGCGCTGATGTTTATATTTTTTGATTTTAAAATTTTCACGGTGTCGGATACCGTTTCGTCGCTGATGACCGAATATTTTGAATTCTGCACCAGCGTAAACGCGATGAGAAACACGTTCAGCACCGCAAAAAGCACAATAAGAAAGGTTTTAAGTTTTTCCCAGTTAATAAAAAACACCGCCCTTTCCTATTTTATAAGCACAGTTTTGCCCGAGTCGCTTTTCGCCGCGTATGTGATTGCATATGTTCCGCCGTCATTGAAGTAAGCGGGGAAAATTTCGCGGACGTTGGTATTTTTCAAATCGTCTTTGGACGCAAAAAGCTTGTCGAGCGCCTCAATGGTCGAAATATTTTCAATATCGGTGTCACCTGTGTAATAAATGCGGATAAGCTGTTTATAAGCGGTGATTTTTCCGTTTGAAACGTTCATTGTGAGCGCGTACGGCGAAATTTCGCCGGTGAGCGCATTTTGAATATCGTCGCGGATAAGCGTGCCGTTAATGTAATAATTCATTGTAAACTCAACGTCCGAAAGGCTTTTGTTCACAATGTCGCCCGTAAGGCTCAAATTAAGCTCGCTCTGCGGAACAACGCCTGTCCAGAAATCGGTTACAAAATTGAGCGACGCGGTGAAAATACTGTTAAAATCGGCATCGGCGTCAACGGGGAGCGAAACACCCTTGTCGGGCGCAATGGCCTTGTATTCAAAATATCCGCTGGGGTGAATTTTAATCGAGCCGTAGTTTTCGACGTACACAATCGCGCCGTCGGGCTCGGTGTATTTCCGCGCGGTGTTTATGTTAAAACTGAACTTTTTCAAAATTGTGTCAACGGTTTCGGAGTCAAAATCCTCATTCGAGCGCGAAAACACGGGATTTATCGAATACAGCGAACTGTGCCTTGTTCGGTTTATCGAAAGCACAACGTCGGGGGAAATGGTGACGTTCTGCGAGTCGGAGTTGATTTTGTCAAAATTTAACTCAAACGAATACGGCAAATCGCCCGTTGTACTGCCTGCATAGCGCGTGAGAAGATTTTCAAATTCCTTTTTGTCATAGCGGACACTGCATTTTTTAATGCTTTGGTCGGTATAATCTCTGATGTAAACGTAAAGGCTGGACGAGGCAATGTCGCCCTGCGAAATGATAAAATCGCGGATTGTCATACTGCCCGTTTTAACCTTTTGCACACCCAAAATATTGCCCAAAACTTCCGAATCGTATGCAACGGGATAGGAAACGAAAATAGATTTTGCCTTAAGCGCCGAATTCCATTCGTCGGAGGTTGATTTTGTGTAATTGTCCGACGTGAGCGCGATTATGAAAATGCTTTTGACGGGTGTAATTATTGTATCGTACGCCTCGTCGGTTTCATAAAAAATACTGCGCTTTGACGCGTTGTTTACAACCAGCTGTTTGGGAAGCGCAAGTTTTTCCTTAGACAGACTTCCGCTGTTTTTAAGCACTTTCTGCCCGAAAATTTTCTGTGTAATATCAGAAAAAAAATTATAGCCGTCGGGCCATAATTTTTTATCGAACCAAATATTGAGCGTAAGGCAAACACTGCTTATGATAAGCAGCGCCAAAACGATATTTTTAATTCTTTCTTTAATTTTCATAAAAATCCTCTTTTGAAAAGGAGAAATTTAAACCGCAAAACTAATTAAGACGGCTTGTGATAAAGGTTTTGAGGTTGCCGACATAAGCCTCGCTCAAAAGTGTAACTTCAAGGCGCGTGGTCTGAACTGCATTGTCTTTCTGCGCGTAAACGAGAATTTTGTTAAGTCCTTCTCTCAAAAGCACCTGGCGCGCATAAAGTCCGCTTGCGCCGACTGCCGTTTCTTCAAATTTCACACCGTTGAAATATGTATTGATTTTGCGGTACATACCTGTTGACACGTCGTACATATAAATTGCAACGTTTGTGCCCGCCTTTGCCGCCGCCGATACAACGCAAACCGAATTTGACGTTGTGGTGCTGAACGAGTCGGGATTTAAAATATCAACAAGATAGTCCGCCGTGCCGACATACGACGAACCCAAAAATTCGGGTGCTGCAAGCGACGTGAGCGGCAGCGACATAACTATTAAACATAAAACAATCGCAATTATTTTTTTCATTGCTTTTTACCTCCGTTTCGGCAAAATATTTATAAAATTTTACAATACAACCATTGTTATCACTATTATACAACATCAATGTTACAGTAATATTACCGTTTCTTTAAAATACAATTACATTTGAAACATTGCTCGGTTATTAAACGTTATTTTCGGGTTTTTTTACTGCTTTTTCCCGTCGGAAGAATTATTACAACCTCGGTTCCTGCGCCGTAAATGCTGTTTATTTTAATGCTTCCGCCGTGCGCCGCAATAATATCGTGTGAAATTGCAAGTCCGAGTCCCGTTCCGCCCTTTTCGCGCGAGCGCGCCTTGTCGACGCGGTAGAAACGCTCGAAAATATGAGGTAAATCCTCTTTCGGTATGCCAATTCCGTTGTCCTTTATTTTTATGTAAACACTGTCGTACATCTTGCCCGACGCAACGTAAATTTTGCCGTCCGAGCCTGTGTATTTAATCGCGTTGCTGATGATGTTGACCAAAACCTGTTCCATAGCGTCGCGGTCGCCTTCAAACGGAAGAAGAGCCGAGAGAGGCTCGTAAGTAAGTGTAAGATGCGCAGATTTTGCGTTGATTTCCTGTTTTGCAACAACGCTTTCCACCAGCGCGGAAAGGTCGAATTTTTCTTTTTTAAGACCTTTTTTGCCGTAGTCGAGGCGCGAGAGAACAAGCAAATCTTTTACAAGGCGCGTCATTCTGTCCGATTCGTTATTTATAACGTTTAAAAAGCTTATGAAGTTGTCCTTGTCAAAATCGTTTTCCTCTGCCGAATAAAGAAGCGTTTCCGCGTATCCTTTTATGGTTGTGAGCGGAGTGCGCAGTTCGTGCGACACGTTTGCCACAAACTCACGGCGCGAGTTGTCAAGGCGCTGCTGTTCGGTGATGTCCTGCAAAACCACCACAATACCGCCTGTTTTTTCTTTTGTGCGGAATTTCGCGAAATAAAGCTTTATTTCAACGTTTGCGCGCTTGATAGTGCGCTCTTTTGTGGACATATCCGCAGAAATAAGCGCCTGTGAAATTTTCGGTTCGGTGTCCGAAAAAACATCGTCAAATGTCATATTTTCTATTTTGTGAATACGCATAAGCTTTTTTGCCGCGGGATTTATGTGGATTATTTTTCCCGACGAGTCAAACGCCATAACGCCGTCCGCCATATGCTTCAAAATGGTTTCAACCTTGTCTTTTTCGCTCTGAATTTGTTTGAGCGTGTCGTTTAATTCCACCGCCATATCGTTGAACGTTTCGGTCAAAAGTCCGATTTCGTCGCTCGATTTTACGTCGATTGTAAATTCAAAATCGCCCGACGTGATTTTCTGCGCCTTGCGCGTAAGCGACGAGATAGGAGAAATAATTGTGCGCGACAAAAGTATTCCGAATACCACCGAAAGAAACATTCCGAGCGAAAGCGACAGGAAAATGATATTTAAAATGTTGCGCACCACCGAGTCGATTTCAACCTTTGAGTCTTTTATGTAAACAATGTAGTTTCCCACCGGCACGGCAAAATCCATATAGCTTGCGTTTGTTTCGGTGCTGTCGCCCGTTTTTCCGCTCATTGCCGATATAATATTCGGCGTGATTTCAAGGGTTTTCGCAAGCTCGGGATTGCTCCCGTAAAGCGCCTTTCCCGTTTTGATGTCAAGTATGTAGTAGTTTCTGAAAGAGTCTATTCCCATCTGCCCCGAATATGCGTCAACGCTTTCGGTAAGCTGGTTTACACCGTTCTCGCCGCCGGATTTTTCGGCAAGCTGACGGCAAAATTCTTCATTGTATACGTTTTTCATCAGCGTTTTAAATTCGTCGTGATAAAAAGCGTCAATCCGGTTAATCATAAACGTTCCTATGACGATAATAACCGAAATTGTGAGCACAACAAACATAGCCACAATTTTGTAGCTGATACTGCTTTTTATTTTAATCCCGTCCGTGTGCGCGTTTTTTCTCATTATGTTAAACTCTCTTTTGAAAACATATTTTTAAAATTACGAGTGAAAATAGTATCCCACACCGCGTTTTGTAAGAATGTAGTTCGGTCTTGCCGGGTCGTCCTCAATTTTTTCGCGCAGACGTCTTACAGTAACGTCAACCGTGCGCGGATCACCGACATATTCGTAGTCCCACACCTTGTTCATAAGGCTGACGCGCGAAAAGATTTTTCCCCTTTGCGTCGCAAGGAATTTCAAAAGCTCAAATTCGCGGTATGTAAGGTTAATCGGTTCGCCGTTTTTTGTAACCTCATACCTCTCGGGGTCAATGGATAAGTTGTTGCAGCTGATAATCTGCGAGCTGCTGTTTTCCTCTGCGGCGGTGTTTATACGGCGCAAATTCGCCTTAACCCTCGCCAAAAGCTCGCGCAGGCTGAACGGCTTTGTGATGTAGTCGTCCGCGCCGAGCTCCAAACCCAGAACCTTGTCCACTTCCTCCTCGCGCGCTGTAAGCATAATTATCGGCACAGACGAGGTTTCGCGTATTTTTCTGCATACCGCAAAGCCGTCTTTTTTCGGAAGCATAACGTCCAGCAAAATGAGGTCGGGATTTTGTTCCTCCGCTTTTTTGAGCGCCTCCTCGCCGTCGTATGCCTCTATTACTCTGTATCCGCTTTTTATAAGATTAACTTTTAATATTTCAACTATCGGTTTTTCGTCGTCAACTACCAGAATTAAATTTTCCATACATAACCCTTCTTTCAAAATAAAAAATAGTTATACATCTTCATTGTATCATATAAAAAATATTTTTCAAGCATAATTTTAAAATAAGGGTTAATTTTGTAAAAATTTGTCTATTTTGAGCGCGGTTTTGAGAAAAGAGCGGCAAGAAAGCCGAAAAGTATCGCCGCGGTAATTCCTCCTGCCGTTGCGGTAATTCCGCCCGTCATAACGCCAATTAAGCCTTTTTCGCTGACTGCCTTTACGGCACCCTTGCAAAGCGAATATCCAAAGCCGATAATCGGCACCGTCGCGCCTGCACCGGCGTATTTTACAATGGGGTCGTATACACCGATGAGCGTTAAAAACGCGCCGGCGACAACGTATGATACCATTATCCGCGCCGGTGTGAGTTTGGTTTTGTCTATGATTATCTGTGCGATTACGCACAGCAGTCCGCCGACCCAGAACGCCTTGAAAATGTTGTAAAGCATATTTTTTCTCCTTTTTGTAGTATTGTAGGGGGCGATGCCCACATCGCCCCGAACGGGTTTTTGGTTGTTTAAACGGGACGATGTAGGCATCGTCCCCTACAATTTTGTTGAATTTAAAGTTTTGTTCTATATCAAAAACATAAAATATGATATTATACTGTTTCGCTCCGCGGGGGCACTTTTAGAGTAAAAGTGCCTCAAAAGCGCGGGGGTTCCGATTCCCCCGCACCCCTAAACGGCTTGGGGTTCCACCCCAAGACCCCTCGTAACAATCAAATCATTCAAACAACAGATTACCGAAATATTTTTCAAACAAAAACCGAAAACAAACCGTTCGCC
>NZ_JACRTE010000038.1 GCF_014385105.1 Qingrenia yutianensis
AGTTCGGTATCAGATACCCGTTTACTTCCGTGTATGTTATCTCTGTCATAATTATCCGTCCTTTCATTATTTATTGTCGGTGCGTCTTTTTCTTTGACTTCATTATACACCGCATTTTCCTTTTCCGCAAAATTTTTTCGGGCATTTATTTCTTCACGCACTTCGGCTCTGATAGTTTCGGATATGTTTCGGAGAGTTTCCTCCGAAATGCTTGACACCGCATTACCCAAAACCGAAAGCGTTTCCGCTGTGTTAAAGTTCATAATATGCGGAAAGTCCTCACGCTCAAAAACATTATCTGCGTTAATTCCGAGTCTTTGAAGTACAATATATGCAATGCTCACTTCCGCAGTCTGCTGAAATTCCACATCAATATTAAGCTCGTCCAAGCCGTCCAAAAAACTGTTTTCTTTTGCGTATTTAAGTTCTGATAGATAGTCTGATTTACTGTCCTCGACCGCATTTTCTGCCGCTGAAAGAATTGCGTCCGTGATACTGCTTTTCTTTTTCAGCCCACCGAACGAATTTTCAAGCGTTTCGATAATGGCATTGTCAAAGCGGCTGTTGTACTGCCACAGCCGTATCGGACCATTGTTACTATGCGTGTCGGAAATATCGAAAACATAGTCAAGATATTGTCCTCTGTCGCCCTCACGGAGCAGGGCAATACCTTTTGCACCACGATTTATCCAAGACTTTAACCGTTTATTCCAAATATCAATGCTTGCACACGCCGTTGCGTCCGGGCGTTGAGCATAAATAAATAGCTGGTCTTGAAAGGAGTATTTATATTGCCACGCCGCACTTTTCAAAAACGCTGTCCATTTTTCATAATCGGATAAGCTTTTGCCAACTTCATCTGATAAAGCACAGATGTTTTGCAGCTTGCTTGCCATTTGATTTCACCTCCAAAAATATATTTTTGACTATGCTATTTATCTTTTTCGATAGGCACATACTTTGTGCAAGCCTTTCCGTTATGAAATTCCATATATGGACACATAGGCTCGTGCGGATCGAGTTTCAATGCGTCCGCACCTGTTTTGCAGTTCGGGCATAATTGTTTTTTATTTTCATTCATTTTATATCGCTCCTTTTGATTTTTTGCATAGAAAAAGAGCATTGAAATTGTGGTTTCAATGCTCTTATCGTGTTTGTTATTAGATTTTATCTGCACATCTGCACAGGCTCACGAAGCCGCTTTGCCATTTCAATGCCCTCGGCGGCGGTTGTGATTTCGCCGTTTTCTATCATTTCGATAAGCTCCGCACGGTGTTTTGCATTTAAGCAATACACGCTCCGGCACAGCCTTTGAACCGTTCCGAGAGTATCACGCTCGGTATTGATAAGCGTTTTCACGATTTCGCCGACCTCATCATTTGCGTTAAGCTGAATTTGAAGTGTGCGGCGGTTATCGAGGTATATCATATTCGGCACAATAAGTATTCCGATGTTCTGCAAGCTGCTGCGAAGTTCGTTTTCTCTGCAAGTCATATCCACAAGCAAGTTATTTGTTATAAAGTTTATTTTTGCTGTCATCATAAAAATCACGCTCCTCTTTTTCTGTAATTTTATTATACTGTATTTTATATCACCTTGCAAAAAATTATCGCTCCGGCTCTTTATCGGTTTTTGATTTTTCGGGAGCAGCATATTTTTTGAGTGCGTTCATTGTTTTAAGAGAACAACCCTCAAAATCCGCCTTGCTTTCGATAAAATCCTTCGCCGCTTCCATAAAGGTTTCGGTGCCGACATCATACAAAGCTCCTTTTGACATTCCCTCAATGTGAGAGAAAAAGTCCTGCGGTTTCTTATATAGCTTTGCCGCATCCAAAATATCCTCGTTATATATGGTTAGTTCAACGAGTTGTCCTCCGGCATTTGCATCGGGGTTATAGTACATTTCCGTAACGCCGTTCGTTGTCTTAAAAAACTTATCCTTGTCGATAGCGTCATAATTCTGCTCAATAAATTTTAAGTCCTTGTAGGTTTGCAATGCCTGTTTATCATAGCAATAGATATATGCGTTATATGTATTTTTGCGTGGATCGCACCGTATGTAAAATACATTTTTATCTGTTGTTACCTTGTAGCCGCAAACATCTTTGTCGCTTGCAAGCCTTTCAGCTTTTAAGTCGTATGCCGCATTGTGCATTGCAACCCTGCTTTTGAGAATAGGCGTGTCCGCTTGAAATCTGAGGTAGTTTACAACATTATCACATTCAAGAGCAAAATCGGGAGTATGATATTTTTCATAATTCTCTTTGTTTTCAAGCAGGGAATCAGTCTGCAAACGCTCGTCAACGGAATTATCAAAATAACAGCGAATATAGCAGATGCAACCACGATTTAGTTCTTCATTTTTGCTCGGTGCAAAGGTGTATTCAAATTCCGACTGCTCAATTTTTTCAAGCGTATATCCCGGTGTGTCTTTCGGGCGGTATGTACTTTTGCCACGCTCCATAAGCTCGGCAAATTCGCAAATATGAAATACATTGTAACCGATTTTGGTATGATAATCATCAATATATGTGCATTTTCTGTCTGACATAGAGCCGTCCGAAAATTTAACCGTAATGCTTTCACCGTCTTTTATTCGGAAAAGCTCGTTATAACGGCTATCTATGAAGCGTATTTCTTTCTGTTCCATCAGCGTTCAACCTCCTTGTGCGATTTTTTCTTAACCTTTTCGACTTCAAGCCTTTTATTAAGCCATTCGGGGTAATGCTCCGGCTTCAATATTCCGAGAACATCATATCTTTCGTATCTTGCGTGTTTGTCTTTGTAAAAATATTCGCAAAAAACAGCACTGCCTCTTGCGTTTGCCAATGCTCCGTTTCCGCCCGTACACCTCACAATTTGGTACGCCTGTGTTCTGTATTCGGGGTATAACTCATCAGCATTTATAACGATAATTTCTCCTTTCAAATTTTTGCCGCTGATACTGTCGCACATATCGGCTGTAATCATTTTATCAGAAAAGGTTTTTTCAATCTCTTTTATTTGAGCAAGTCCGTTATTTATTCTTTCCGTAAAAATTGAGAGTATTTCCGTATAACTGTCGCTGACAAGAGCATTATCGTATTTTTCAAAGATTCCGTTGTTTTCATAGTCGGCAACCATATAATACATATTGTCTTTTGCGTTCATATCAATACCAATAACAATTTCAGATGTTCCGATATGTATTGCCTGTGTAATTTTATAGCTTTCGGCATATCTTTCTTTCTGTTCCATTTTATCCGTATCCTTTCATATCGTTTTTGTGCCGTTTTGCGTAAATGTCCGCATAATCACAGGGCGGATATTTTTTAAGGTCATCACGGTACTTTTTATGCGTTTTATAAAATTTACATTGTTTGCTTTTGCACACAACCGCAGTTAGCACCGTACAATAGTGGTCATTGCGGTATGCAAAGCAATCTCTACTCGTCATTTATGGTATCACCGTCCATATCTTTAAGGCGTATCGTACTGACAATTCTGTATCCGTGCTTATTTGCAAGAGCCTTTAATTCAGCTATGAGGTTTCGCCGTTCCTCTCGCCGTACGGCTTTCATTGCTTCATAGGCGGTAATGTCAGTACAACCGCTGCCGTTAAGTCTGTCGTTTATCTTTTCGCACAATCACTTCACCTCACCGTTCATTCGTTTTAGGCGGCTTCTTCATAACCTCAACAGCCTTGATTTCATCAAGCGCCCGTCTGCAAAAGTCTTTTTGTGCCGCAAGCAGATTTGTAAAATAATGTCCCCAAAAATAATCGTCTTTGCCTTTGCATTGCCAAGTTACAAAGCTATTCGGATTCTTTTCGTGAACACCAAGCACAAATTCAGCGCCGCCGACCGTTATTTGATTTGTTATAATAAAGCCTTGATTTTTTCGCCATTCCATAATCAATCACTCCGTTTCTTTTTTGTCAGCTTGTCCGGCAGAGATAAAGCAACACATAAATATAACGCCAAGAAAGCCGCCGACTGCAACACCGGATAGAAATATAAGTATAAGTTTTAACATCATTATCGCTCCATTTCATTTTCCCGTTGCCTGCGCCATTTATCAAGCAGTTTCAAGATAATTTCCTCCATTTTTGCTTTTGAATAGCTTTTCGGGAAGTATTTTTTTAGTTTGTCCTCGCCAAGCGTAATTTTAACCGTTTCGGGTTTCTGCTCCATCATAATACTGTCAATTACAGCATTGCTTAAATTTCCGTCCTGATGAAATTTTCGCATTTTCCGTGCCTGTGCGATAGAGGGAGAGGTTTCCTCTTTTTCAATAGACTGCATAACCGCCGCTTGCTCTTTCGAGCCGAGATAAGATATTTCAACGGCGGCATTCATTGCAATTTGGTTGTTATCCACCATATCCAAAATGGGGTCTATGAGATTTGTTAAGCGTATATATCGGAATATCTGATTTTTACTTTCGCCTACTTCTTTTGAAAATTCCTCACTTGAAGTGGCTTCGTTAAAATTATTCCCAATTTGGGAATAATTCTTTTCCGGTCTGCCAGCCTTTCTTTTCATTGCTTCCAGCTTCATTTGATAGGCAAACGCTTTCTCGCTCGGCAAGATGTGTTCCCGTTGCAGATTACTGTCTACAAGCAAAATTGTAGCAGTATCATCATCAAGGTTTTTTATCACAACAGGAATATCGGTTATTCCGGCAAGCTCACACGCTTTCACTCTGCGATGTCCCGAAAGTATCTCATAACCGCCGTCTTTATGCGGTCTTGCAATTACGGGTGTGAGTACGCCGCATTGCTTGATACTTTCCACAAGTGCGTCCATATCTTCATCAAGTTTAACCTTGAACGGCTGCTCCGTAAACGGTTTTAATTCGGATATGGGAACAGGCTTTATTTCTTCGGTGTTTCGCTGTTCCTCGCTCTGAAAAATACTATCGTATGATTTCAGACTTATGTTTAGTCCGTTGCTCATTGTTCATAACCTCCCTTGTAAGATTTCTGTACGCATCGGCAACTTTACCGTTTTTGTCGTAACTGTAAATGCTTTTGCCGACCGCAGAGGTTTCCGCTGCCTTTACCGAAAGCGGTATTTCTGTCTTGAAAACCTTTATATTGCTGCCGTATGTCTTTCGTATAAGCTGTGATATATCCTTTGCAAGATTTGTGCGACCGTCAACCATAGTCAGAAGTATACCGTTGATTTTAAGTGTCGGGTTAAGCTGCCGTTTAACCTTTGCAACCGTACCGAGTAGCTGTTCAAGACCTTTCGCCGGCAGAAAATGCGACTGTACGGGAATGATTACTTCATTTGCCGCCGTGAGTGCGTTTATTGTCAGCATACCGAGCGACGGAGTGCAGTCTATCAGCACATAATCGTAATTGTCCTTTATCTGTGAAAGATAGTTTTTGAGTACCCGTTCACGGCTCATAGTGTTCACCAAAAATGTTTCCATTCCGGAAAGTTCAATGTTCGCCGGAATAAAGTCCACGCCCTCCGAGTGATGTAAAATACCCTCACCGTGTTCCGTCGGCTGCTCATTGATACTCTTTTCCATAAGGCTTGAAATTGTAACCGATAATTCATCGGGATTGGGATAACCCAAGCATTGTGTTAAGCTGCCCTGTGCGTCATAGTCAATTAAAAGCACCTTTTTACCCTCGTTTGCAAGTCCGATATCTAAATTTACGGTAGTTGTTGTTTTGCCTGTTCCGCCTTTCTGATTTGATATTGCGATTATTTTACCCATAAAAACCTTTCCTTTCATTTTCTAATCTTGATATAAGCATTTCTCCGTCAAGCCGTGTCAAAGCACGGAACCATTCGGAACGAAAAAAACGCTTGATTTCTGCTCTGCATTGCGGCGAATATGTATGCCGATAATCTTTTACCGCTTGCAGAATTATGGCATTTGCCAGCAGTTCGATATTTTCCACACATACCGCCTCCGATTCCTATACATTTGCCATATCGTATTTTACTTTTGCCGCAAACCAATTATCTGCCGTTTCAAACGACCGATAAATCGTTGTAATTAAAAATGCCCGGATATTCCGGACATCTGATGTGTTGCTCCGCAGGGCGAAGTCTATATATTCAATATGCGACGAGTCAATTTTCAA
>NZ_JACRTE010000039.1 GCF_014385105.1 Qingrenia yutianensis
AGTTCGGTATCAGATACCCGTTTACTTCCGTGTATGTTATCTCTGTCATAATTATCCGTCCTTTCATTATTTATTGTCGGTGCGTCTTTTTCTTTGACTTCATTATACACCGCATTTTCTTTTTCCGCAAAAATTTTTCGGGCATTTATTTCTTCACGGACCTCCGCACGGATAGTTTCGGAGATATTCCGCAGCGTTTCCTCCGATATGCTTGACACCGCATTACCCAAAACCGAAAGAGTTTCCGCTGTGTTAAAGTTCATAATATGCGGGAAGTCCTCACGCTCAAACACTTCATCAGCGTTGATTCCGAGCCTTTGCAATACCGTATATGCAATACTGGTTTCTGTCGTTTGCTGAAATTCAATATCAATATTTAATTCGTCCAAGCCGTCCAAAAAGCTGTTTTCTTTTGCATATTTGAGTTCTGAAAGGTAGTCGGCTTTGCTATCCTCGACTGCATTTTGTGCTGCACTGATAACAGCGTCCGTAATACTGCTTTTGGATTTCAGTTCACCGAAAGAATTTTCAAGCGTTTCGATAATAGCGCCGTCAAAACGGCTGTTATATTGCCAAAGCCTTACCGGAGCGTTATTGCTGTGCGTATCGGAAATGTCAAAAACATAGTCAAGATATTGTCCTCGGTCACCCTCACGGAGCAGGGCAATACCTTTTGCACCACGATTTATCCAAGACTTTAACCGTTTATTCCAAATATCAATGCTTGCACACGCCGTTGCGTCCGGGCGTTGAGCATAAATAAATAGCTGGTCTTGAAAGGAGTATTTATATTGCCATGCCGCACTTTTCAAAAACGCCGTCCAATTTTCATAATCGGATAGGCTTTTGCCGACTTCATTTGATAAGGCGCAGATGTTTTGCAGCTTGCTCGCCATTTGATTTCACCTCCAAAAATATATTTTTGACTATGCTATTTATCTTTTTCAATAGGCACATATTTTGTGCAAGTCTGCCCGTTATGAAATGCCATATACGGACACATAGGCTCGTGCGGATCGAGTTTCAATGCATCCGCACCTGTTTTGCAGTTCGGGCATAATTGTTTTTTATCGTCATTCATTTTTTATCGCTCCTTTTGATTTTTTGCATAGAAAAAGAGCATTGAAATTTGTGGTTTCAATGCTCTGATACGATTTTATTTAATTTTTAGTTTTCTTCTGTCTCCTCCAAGAATTTCACAAGTTCACTTGGAGATAATACCTTTACTTTTGACTTTTTATAGTCCTTTTCGTTCCTTGTTACAATGCAGTCCACCTCGCACCTTTCGGCTGTTTCGCACATAACAGCATCTTCATAATCTGTAATATCCGATGACAATGCTTTTCTGCAATCAATGGCTGCCGTGTCGAGAATATCGAAAAGTCCGAGTAAAGTTTTCAAAATCTTTCGTGTGCTTTCATCACTATGAGTTGCACGGTGGGTGATATAATAAATATCGGTTATTGATTTTGCGGAAATATACCCATCGATTTGTTTATTTGCAACCGCATAAAATATTGTTTTTGCATTATCCGAAAAAGGCTCACGGTCTTGAAGTGCATCTACGATAACACAGGTATCAACCAAAACTCTCATATAGTATCAATCCTCTCGTTTTTAGCTTCTTCAAGTGTAATATCCTGCGGAAGAACACCAAAAAGAGATTTTGCCATATTTACTCTGTCTTGGTTGGGGTTTGACAGCTTCGCTACAACTTTTCCGTTTTTTGTGATAAAAACATCTTCCGTTGCAGCTATCAGCAAATAACGACCAAGATTTTGTTTTAATTCAGTAGCTGTAATTGACATAGTTAAAACTCCTTTCGCTTTTATTACACTATTATTATACACAAATCGCACTAAAAAGTCAACCATTTCGTGCGATTTTAATTGTAAATTTATTCTTTTATCTGCACATCTGCATCGGCTCACGAAGCCGCTTTGCCATTTCAATGCCTTCGGCTGCTGTTGTAATTTCGCCGTTTTCTATCATTTCAAGCAGCTCCGCACGGTGTTTTGCATTTAAGCAATACACGCTTCGGCACAGCCTTTGAACAGTTCCAAGCGTATCACGCTCGGTATTGATAAGTGTTTTCACGATTTCGCCGACTTCATCATTTGCGTTAAGCTGAATTTGAAGTGTACGGCGGTTATCGAGATATATCATACTTGGCACTATCAGTATGCCGATGTTCTGCAAGCTGTCACGGAGTTCGGTTTCTCTGCAAGTCATATCTACAAGTAAGTTATTGGTTATAAAGTTTATTTTAGCTGTCATCATAAAAATCACGCTCCTTATGCTTTAATTATACAGTGTTTTTTGTTATTTTTCAAAAAATTATCGTTCCGGCTCTTTATCAGTTTTTGATTTTTCTGGAGCAGCGTATTTTTTAAGTGCGTTCATTGTTTTAAGTGAGCAACCCTCAAAATCCGCTTTGCTTTCGATAAAGTCCTTTGCTGTTTCCATAAAAGTTTCAGTACCGACATCATACAAAACTCCTTTTGACATTTCCCCAATGTGAGAGAAAAAGTCCTGCGGTTTATTATATAGCTTTGCAGCTTCCAAAATATCATCTTTGGATATGGTAAGCTCAACAAGCTGTCCTCCGGCGTTTGCGTCTGGGTTATAATACATTTCCATAACTCCGTTTGTAGTCTTATAGAATTTGTCCTTGTTAATAGCATCATAATTCTGCTTGACAAAATTCAAGTCAATCATTGTCTGTTTGTCGTATTCCGGCGTACCTTTTGGACGGTATGTACTTCCGCCACGCTCCATAAGCTCGGCAAATTCGCAAATATGAAATACATTGTAACCGATTTTGGTATGATAATCATCAATATATGTGCATTTTCTGTCTGACATAGAGCCGTCCGAAAATTTAACCGTAATGCTTTCACCGTCTTTTATTCGGAAAAGCTCATTATAACGGCTATCTATGAAGCGTATTTCTTTCTGTTCCATTTTATCCATATCCTTTCATATTGTTTTTGTGCCGTTTTGCGTAAATATCCGCATAATCACAGGGCGGATATTTTTTAAGGTCATCACGGTACTTTTTATGAGTTTTATAAAATTTACATTGTTTGCTTTTACACACAACCTCAGTTAGAACCGTGCAATAGTGGTCATTGCGGTATGCAAAGCAATCTTTATTCGTCATTTTGTGTATCACCGTCCATATCTTTAAGGCGTATCGTACTGACAATTCTGTATCCGTGCCTATTTGCAAGAGCTTTTAATTCAGCTATGAGGTTTCGCCGTTCCTCACGCCGCACGGCTTTCATTGCTTCATAGGCGGTAATGTCAGTACAACCGCTGCCGTTAAGTCTGTCGTTTATCTTTTCGCACAATCACTTCACCTCACCGTTCATTAGTTCTTATCGGCTTGTCCGGCAGAGATAAAGCAACACATAAATACAACACCAAGAAATCCGCCGACCGAAATTCCTGCAAAGAATATAAGTATAAGTTTTAACATATTCATCGCTCCATTTCATTTTCCCGTTGCCTGCGCCATTTATCAAGCAGTTTCAAAATAATTTCCTCCATTTTTGCTTTTGAATAGCTTTTCGGGAAGTATTTTTTTAGTTTGTCCTCGCCAAGCGTAATTTTAACCGTTTCGGGTTTCTGTTCCATCATAATACTGTCAATTACGGCATTACTCAAATTTCCGTCCTGATGAAATTTTCGCATCTTTCGAGCCTGTGCGATAGAGGGAGAGGTTTCCTCTTTTTCAATAGACTGCATAACAGCCGCTTGCTCCTTTGAACCGAGATAAGATATTTCAACGGCGGCATTCATTGCAATTTGGTTATTATCCACCATATTCAATATGGGGTCTATGAGGTTTGTTAAGCGTATGTATCGCTGAATTTGCCTACCGCTTTCGCCCGTGTCTTGTCCTAAAATATCTGCACTCTCTAAATTCCCGACAATTTGTCGGGGATTTTCTTTTGACGGTCTGCCTGCCTTTCTTTTCATAGCTTCCAGCCTCATTTGATAGGCAAATGCTTTCTCACTCGGCAAGATATGTTCTCGTTGCAAATTACTGTCTACAAGCAAAATTGTAGCAGTATCATCATCAAGATTTTTTACCACAACAGGAATATCGGTTATTCCTGCAAGCTCACACGCTTTCACTCTGCGATGTCCCGAAAGTATTTCATAACCGCCGTCCTTGTGCGGTCTTGCGATTACAGGTGTGAGTACGCCGCATTGTTTGATGCTTTCCACAAGTGCGTCCATATCTTCATCAAGCTTCACCTTAAACGGCTGCTCCGTAAACGGTTTTAACTCGGATATGGGAACAGGCTTTATTTCTTCGGTGTTCCGCTGTTCCTCGCTCTGAAAAATACTATCGTATGATTTCAGACTTATGTTTAGTCCGTTGCTCATTGTCCATAACCTCCTTTGTTAGATTTCTGTACGCATCGGCAACTTTACCGTTTTTGTCGTAGCTGTAAATGCTTTTGCCGACCGCAGAGGTTTCCGCTGCCTTTACCGAAAGCGGTATTTCTGTTTTGAAAACCTTTATATTGCTCCCATAGGTTTTTCGGATAAGCTGTGATATATCTTTTGCAAGATTTGTGCGACCGTCAACCATAGTCAGCAGTATTCCGTTGATTTTAAGCGTCGGGTTAAGCTGCCGTTTAACCTTTGCAACCGTACTGAGCAACTGTTCAAGCCCTTTTGCCGGAAGAAAATGCGACTGCACGGGAATGATTACCTCATTTGCCGCCGTGAGTGCGTTTATTGTCAGCATACCGAGCGACGGAGTGCAGTCTATCAGCACATAATCGTAATTGTCCTTTATCTGTGAAAGATAATTTTTCAGCACACGCTCACGGCTCATAGTGTTCACCAACAATGTTTCCATTCCCGAAAGCTCAATGTTTGCCGGAATAAAGTCCACACCCTCCGAGTGATGTAAAATGCCCTCGCCGTGTTCCGTTGGCTGCTCATTGATACTCTTTTCCATAAGGTTTGAAATTGTAACTGACAATTCATCGGGATTGGGATAGCCCAAGCACTGTGTTAAGCTGCCCTGTGCGTCATAGTCGATTAAAAGCACTTTTTTGCCCTCGTTTGCAAGTCCGATACCTAAATTTACGGTAGTAGTTGTTTTGCCTGTTCCGCCTTTCTGATTTGATATTGCGATTATTTTACCCATAAAAACCATTCCTTTCATTTTCTAATCTTGTTATCAGCATTTCTCCGTCAAGCCGTGTCAACGCACGGAACCATTCGGAACGAAAAAAACGCTTGATTTCTGCTCTGCATTGCGGCGAATATGTATGCCTGTAATCTTTTACCGCTTGCAGAATTATGGCATTTGCCAGCAGCTTTATATTTTCCACACATACCGCCTCCGATTCCTATACATTTGCCATATCGTGTTTTACTTTTGCCGAAAACCAATTATCCGCCGTTTCAAACGACCGATAAATCGTTGTAATTAAAAATGCCCGGATATTCCGGACATCTGATGTGTTGCTCCGCAGGGCGAAGTCTATATATTCAATATGCGACGAGTCAATTTTCAA
>NZ_JACRTE010000040.1 GCF_014385105.1 Qingrenia yutianensis
AACGGAAGGATTTTATAAAACCATTGTTGACTCTAAGGAAAGAAAACATATCATCAGGAAAAAACAGAGTCTCGGTATGAAAATGAGGTGATTGTGTTTTGAAAAAGAAAAGATTTTCCGATGAGCAGCTCCAAAGGGCAAGCGGTATAGATATTGTGGCTATGCTACAAGGACAGGGTGAGAAACTCAAAAAGCAGGGCAGAGTTTATCGGTGGCAGAGATACGACAGTACGGTGATAGACAGAAACCGCTGGTACAGACATAGCCGTGAGATCGGCGGCGGTCCGATTCAGTTTATGCAGCATTTTTACGGTATGGATTTTGTGGATGCTGTGAAATATCTGCTTGACGGTGAGGAGGGTGCAGAGCTTGTTCAGGCAAGCCGAACTCCCGAACCGAAGCTGCCGTTTACACCTCCGAAACTGTCGAAAAATATGCACAGAACATTTGCATATTTAATTAAAACACGAAAAATTGACGCAGATATTGTTCAGCATTTTGTGAATGAAAAGAAAATCCTTGAAACCGAAGAATATCACAATACTGCATTCTGCGGTTATGATGAAAAAGGCGAGATGAAACAAATGCACCTGCGAAGTACGCTGCCCGGAAACAGATTTTTTATGGATATAGACGGAAGCAATAAACAGTATTATTTCAGGCACATCGGGACAAACAGCGATGTCTATGTGTTTGAGGCGCCGATAGATATGCTCTCATACATAACCATGAATAAGGAAAATTGGCAGGAGAGCAGTTATGTGTGCCTCGGCGGTGTTGCAATAGACGCACTTAAAAATATACTGAGTACAAATGAGCAGATATCAAAGGTATATATGTGTGTTGACAGAGATGATGCCGGGGATAAAACTGTCAAAAGAATAGGTGATGAGCTTAATGAAATGGGCTACGAATGGGAGCGGATATTCCCTGAAAATAAAGACTGGAACGAAGATCTTACAGCGGGTAGTGAGCAAACAGAAAATTTTGAAATGACTATGTGAAGGGAGATGATAGATTGAATAATTCAGTAACAACACTTATTATTATGGGAGCGGTTATGTTTGCGGTTATAGGGATACTGACAGTGGTATCAAACATATACAGCCTAAATAATATCAAGAACAAAAGAGTCGGACACGGACAGCACGGTAACGCCCGATTTGCCACCGAGAAAGAGGTTAAAAAGATATACAGGCTCGTACCCTATGAGCCGAAAAAATGGCGGAATACGAAAGGTAACGGCGAGCTTCCGCAGGGAACTGTGGTCGGTATGCGAAAGCACGGCGGCAAGCTGTGTGCGGTTGTCGATCCCGGCGATGTTCATACAATGATGATAGGCGCGGCAGGTGTCGGTAAAACTGCGTGCTTTTTATATCCGAACCTCGAATATGCGTGTGCAAGCGGAATGAGATTTCTTTCTACAGTGGATAAAATGTTTTCTATGTTTTCCGGGGACCATACCTTATTAGGCAATTCTTTATTCGGGTGGTACAGTCGGGGTATAATTAGAGATAAATCTTGATCAATTTGGTCATTCAAGTAGATAAGATGTAGAAATGTTTTTAAAATGCCAACCTCTCTTTGCATACTTTTCTTTGTATATCTTATCAAAGAGGCAACATAATCAGAAACCAATTCAGGTGTAATATCTTTACATTTTGTCACCCCATTTTTTACAAGATGTTCGGTGATACGATATAATGACCACAACGAACGCTGTATTGTTTCATCAGTATTGTTTCGTTGTTTGCATCTATCAATATAATTGGAAATAGCTATTTGAAAATCATCTGTTGTAACCCATATATGGTCATTTTTAGATGACAAAAAACGTCCAAAAGTGTTGTAATCCCCTAACATACGCATAGAACGAATTATTGAACTTGCCATTTTGCTTTTTGGCCTATTATTCGGGAAATCAAACAAATTATGCAGAAATTCCGCCGCCATTTGTTCCTCGTAGAATGTTTTGTTATGCATATTACAAAAACGCTCAAATGCTGTCCATGTATCGCTACAGTTAGCGATTGTATCTGGCCCATACTCCATTTTGGTGCATTCATCCAATGCAGCAACAATTAATACTGATAAATTTAATTTTTGTGTTTTCACAGAAAACCCTCCTACTTGTATTATTAATTTAGCAATAATGCTTGAGGGTATTATATAATATTATGTTGAGAAAGAAAATAGACAAATCAAGTATTATAAGGCGTTGTCTATTTCTGCTCAACATAATATTTTAGCTTAGATAATATAGATTACTGCTGTTGCCGCCGTTTGGTCTGTACCTTTGCTCTTTGTCGATAAATCCTGCCCTCTCCAAATCACGGATTGCTCTCTTGACCGTACTTCTTGACAGTTTTGTTTCTTTGCAGATTGTAGATATGGAAGGGAAACACGAATCCTTGTTATAGCATTTATGAAACAGATAGTAATACACACTGCAGGCTCTCGGAGGCAGGTCTGCAAGGTACAATTCCTTAACCCGATCTTGCTTTGTGTTTGATTTCATCTACCTCATAGCCCCCTTTCAACTGCTGCATAACATCTCTTTCCGTTAACGGTGTATGAGCCGTTCCGCCTGTTGCCCGTCTTGATGCCGCACTGCTCGGAGCATCTCTGTGTATAATGCCCTCTCTGCGTTCAATTTCTCTCATAAGTCCGTCTTTTCCGGCATAATGAACAGTTTTGACCTCTTTCTTTTCCACGATATATTCGCTGTTAAGTTCAATGCCCCATTTGAAAAACAAATCGAGCTTTGTTCTCATTGGGTGGCAGCCTGTTTTGGTTATAATAAAATGAAATCTCGGCAGAGTTTTAAGTTCATCTACGGTCATCAGCGGTCTTGACATCATTTGAAGGCTCCTTGATCCGTCATTCTTTGACTGTGTTACAGAGCCCGAAAGAATTGTTTGTTCGCCGAGGTTTTTGCTCATAACCTCCGCCGTTTCGGAGTTAGGAGCAAAGCCACCGAACACTGTGAGCTGGCAGTTATCCCATATGATTTCCGCACCTTCCTTGCCATAGTTTTTTTCAAGCTGCGCCTTACTCTGTATGATTGCAATAATGCTTATTCTTCTTGATCGTCCTGCAGAGAACATCATTTCAGCAGAATCTATTTTCGGAATTGTACCGATTTCATCAAGATAAAACATAACTCTGTTTTTAAGTTTTCCGTTTGTTTCATCAGCGATTGCAAGCATTTCACGGTAGAGCTGCTGAACAATAAGCGATATCAGAAAATATTTTGTATTGTCCTCCTCCGGCATGATAAGAAAAAGAGCTGATTTTGTATTACAAAACTTCTCCGCATCTATCGCCGTATCAAAGCACAGTATCTGTTCCATTTCGGAATCGAGAAATGCGTTCAGCCTTGAAAGTGCGGTTGACAGAACCGACTGCATTGCCTGTTCTGATGTGTTAAGCGCCGCTCCTGCAAACCATTTTGCCTTATGTGTATCCGGCAGCTTTGCCATCAGCACCTGAAACTGCGTCATTTTTTGCTTGGCTTTAGGATCGGAATTGCCCGGCGCAAGCAAGTCCTGTATCATTTTGAATACGGATATAATATGCCGTTCCGCAGGCTCACAGTATTCGGCAACAAGAAGAATAACCGATGTCAGAAGTCCTTCCGCAGCATCGTAGAAAAAGGCGTTTTGCCCGTAGCTTGACGCATCGCCCTCGCCGGAATATATAATAGTTTTAGCCGTTATCTTGGCATACTTTTCCGCCTTTGCTTTATCGGAAAGCTCTCTTGTTTCACGGTATGCGTCCATATATTTATTCACCATAGAAAGCATATTGAATGTGTCGCTCTGCACCGGATTTCTCAAATCTATAACCGCAACATTATATCCGTATTGCTTACATACATTACCGTAGTTTCTTGCGAGGTCGCCTTTTGTATCGGTTGAAAGAAAGCTCATTCCGCTTGCACACGCATATTCGAGGTTCGGATATAAAAAGCACGCAGTTTTACCGACACCTGCCGCGCCTATCATCATTGTATGAACATCGCCGGGATCGACAACCGCACACAGCTTGCCGCCGTGCTTTCGCATACCGACCACAGTTCCCTGCGGAAGCTCGCCGTTACCTTTCGTATTCCGCCATTTTTTCGGCTCATAGGGTACGAGCCTGTATATCTTTTTAACCTCTTTCTCGGTGGCAAATCGGGCGTTACCGTGCTGTCCGTGTCCGACTCTTTTGTTCTTGATATTATTTAGGCTGTATATGTTTGATACCACTGTCAGTATCCCTATAACCGCAAACATAACCGCTCCCATAATAATAAGTGTTGTTACTGAATTATTCAATCTATCATCTCCCTTCACATAGTCATTTCAAAATTTTCTGTTTGCTCACTACCCGCTGTAAGATCTTCGTTCCAGTCTTTATTTTCAGGGAATATCCGCTCCCATTCGTAGCCCATTTCATTAAGCTCATCACCTATTCTTTTGACAGTTTTATCCCCGGCATCATCTCTGTCAACACACATATATACCTTTGATATCTGCTCATTTGTACTCAGTATATTTTTAAGTGCGTCTATTGCAACACCGCCGAGGCACACATAACTGCTCTCCTGCCAATTTTCCTTATTCATGGTTATGTATGAGAGCATATCTATCGGCGCCTCAAACACATAGACATCGCTGTTTGTCCCGATGTGCCTGAAATAATACTGTTTATTGCTTCCGTCTATATCCATAAAAAATCTGTTTCCGGGCAGCGTACTTCGCAGGTGCATTTGTTTCATCTCGCCTTTTTCATCATAACCGCAGAATGCAGTATTGTGATATTCTTCGGTTTCAAGGATTTTCTTTTCATTCACAAAATGCTGAACAATATCTGCGTCAATTTTTCGTGTTTTAATTAAATATGCAAATGTTCTGTGCATATTTTTCGACAGTTTCGGAGGTGTAAACGGCAGCTTCGGTTCGGGAGTTCGGCTTGCCTGAACAAGCTCTGCACCCTCCTCACCGTCAAGCAGATATTTCACAGCATCCACAAAATCCATACCGTAAAAATGCTGCATAAACTGAATCGGACCGCCGCCGATCTCACGGCTATGTCTGTACCAGCGGTTTCTGTCTATCACCGTACTGTCGTATCTCTGCCACCGATAAACTCTGCCCTGCTTTTTGAGTTTCTCACCCTGTCCTTGTAGCATAGCCACAATATCTATACCGCTTGCCCTTTGGAGCTGCTCATCGGAAAATCTTTTCTTTTTCAAAACACAATCACCTCATTTTCATACCGAGACTCTGTTTTTTCCTGATGATATGTTTTCTTTCCTTAGAGTCAACAATGGTTTTATAAAATCCTTCCGTT
>NZ_JACRTE010000041.1 GCF_014385105.1 Qingrenia yutianensis
ATTTTAGAGATAAAGAAAAAAATGGGTGGCCCGGGGATTTAAAGCTGGTGCAGAAGAATACAACGGAAGTTTTACCAAAGAAAATGCGATCTCAAGTTAAGGATTTCTTTTGCCATCCGCGATGTATCTATTGTATTGATAAATTGAACCGCTATGTAGATATTTCAGTTGGAGATAATTACACAGGTGAAAATACTTACCCAATGGGAAGCAGCTGTGTAATTATTAGAAGTGATTGTGGAATGAAAGCATACCAATCGATAAAAGATACATGTGTCACCTATAATACAAGTATAAAAAAAATAGTTGATAGTCAAGAAGTCTTGAAAAGATTGGAGAATTATCGTTTCACAAGATTTAAATTCTCTAAGGAAAAATTTCAGAGTGTGAAGCTAGGACTTAAATTTTATTACAAATTAATCAAAATAACGTTTGGAAATGAATTTTATGGAAGACAGAATGTAATAAAGTTTTTTATCAAACTTGATGAAATAATTAAAAATGCATTTTGAAACTTAATTGAGAACTTAATTGTTTAGGGTAATATCACGGAATGTAAAGATTAAAAATGAAGAGCGTTTAGTTACTAATGTTCCGAAACTCCTGTGAATTTGCTCACGAGTAAATACTACATCAAACTGTTAGATACAAGCTTGCTAATAAATAATATTATATCAATTCAAGCAGGTTGGTTGTTATTGGAGTCTAGCCCGATATTTTTCTTAATGGCAGAGGTGCCTTGGATGGCATTTATTGAAATAATAAAACTTAGATTATTGTACAAATATGAAAGCAGTGCAGACTTTCAATCTGAGCATAGGTTTTAGGAGTGAGATTATATTATGGAGAGAAACGGTTTAAAAATATCAAAAAATAGGTTACTACTAAATTTGATATTTATATATATTATTTCATTAGGAATTTGGGACTCTTTGACTAATATTTTTATCCCTAACAATATTAGAATTGTATTATGTAGCCTTTCTCTGTTTGTGCTACTTTTTATGACTAAATGGACGGAAAGAATGTCTCCATTGCCATGTGACATATTATTTATTCTTTCTATTTTAGTTTACTGTATAAACAATTATTATATAGAGATAAATAATAGTTTTGGATATTTAAGATATTTCTTATTATTTGCATTGCTGTTTATTGGGAGGACAATCTATAATTTTCCCAATCGTATTGTAAAACTATATACCTACATGTCATTGATACATGTGTTTGCCACTATATGGCTGAAATTTGATGCCTATTCGTATAAAAACATTATTGTCAAAATGTTTGATGCCAAGAGACAATCGTTGCTTTTAGCCCATTATGCACATGGATGGATATCTGGACTAGCAAATCATTATTCGTCTAATGGAATGTACCTAGCGACTACTATACCGCTATTGTTTTCGTACATATTATTTAGTGATTCAAATAGACGAAAAAAACAATTTAAGCTTTTGTTTTGCCTGGCATTTCTGGCCTTATTGTTTACAGGAAAGCGTGCTCATATGATTTTTTCTGTAATGGCAATGCTACTTGTCTATTATATTTATTCTGCAAATAAAAAGCACGGAAGATTTTTTAAAATTCTTACAATTGTAATTGGCGTTATAGGCTTCTTTTATATTGGATATTCATTGTTTCCAAACCTGTTTTCATTTATAGGTAGATTTTATGAGACAGCAGAGGATGGAGATGTAACACAGGGGAGATTAACAACATGGACTGCTGTTATGAGCGTATTTAGAACAAGCCCTCTCTTTGGAATTGGATGGATGCGGTTTAGCACATTAGCAGAAGGCTTTGGCGTTACGTCAAACGCACATAATGTTTATATTCAATTATTATGTGAAACCGGAATTGTTGGTTTCACTGTCTTTGTTGCTATGTTTGTTAGCATGTTTGCAATATCAGTGTGCTTGTTTTCTAAAATGAGAACTGGTCGAGTTGAGTTACCAGATGAAGAGCAAAAAAATATGGCGTTCTCAATTGGCATGCAATTGTTCTTCTTGTTATATTGTTTTTCTGGAAATCCATTATATGATGCACCTATGTTTGTGCCATATTTTCTTTCTTTAGGAATAACTACATATTATTGGTGCTTAGTGCGAACATTGAATAATACGGAGGATATAACATGAAGATCTGTTTTTTGAGTTTGAATCTCTTTATGCATGGAGGAATACAGAGGATTATTCCGAATATAATCAATGGGATGACAAAAGAACACGAAATAACAATTGTAATGCCATATTCTAATAAAGATAATAATATTTTTGGGTTAAATAATGAAATTAAGATAAAAAATTTAAATGACTTCCCAAGACATAACAAGTATACATTGATAGGAGCATTTTCTTTAGCTGTTTGGAAAATAAATAAAAGAATTGGAATTCTTAACAATGAAATTGGTGCAGATATATTGTTGAAAACGTTATATGCAACGAAGCAAAAGAAAGGATTAATTCAATATTTTAATGATAATTCGTTTGATATAATTATTGCATTGACCGATTATTATTCGCTGCTTCTTGCAATGATAGCGCCAGAATTAAAAGCAAAGACTATTGGATGGCAGCATAACACTTATGAAAGTTATTTTTTGATGAAAAATCGAAATAGCTATGGGCAGGAAGTGCTGTTTAAAAAGATGATGAAGAATCTGAACCATCTTATAGCTTTGACAGATGTAGACAAAGTTAAATTTTCAGAGAGTTTTGGGGTTGAAACAAGTACATTATATAACCCGGTTTCATTTGATATTTGTAATAAAGAGCCTCGAAAAGAAAATCCGCTTATTTTTGTTGGAAGAATATATCAGTATCAGAAGGGAATAGACTATTTAATAGATATTGTAGATGAAATAAGAAAAAAAAAGGAAAATGTTAAAATTGTTTTGGTGGGAGATGGTCCTGACAAAAAGAACTTGGAAGAAAATGTAGAGAAAAGAAATCTTCAAGATTGCATAAAGTTTGTTGGAATGTCATCAGATGTGGCGGAATACTATAAAAATGCATCCGTGTTTTTGCATACATCAAGATATGAGGGTTTTGGTGTTGTTCTTGTTGAGGCTATGGCGTTTGGTATTCCTGTTGTTGCATTTCATAATAATGGACCAGATGAAATAATTTCGAACGGAAAAAACGGTTTCTTGATAGAAAAGTATGATATTACTTCATTTGCAGAGCAGGTGATTAATCTGTTAGAGGACGATGGTCTATACCGATATATATCTTTAAATGCGAAAAAAAGAGCAGAGGATTTTTTACCAAAGAAGGTAACTGAAAGATTTGAAGAAATACTAACGAAAGTTTTGCTGGAAGAGGGAGTTGAGATGCAATGAGCATAGGAATTGTGACATACTATAATGCTATTAACGAGGGCGCATTTTTACAGGCATATTGTTTGAAGAATTTCATCGAGAGTTGTAGCACTTCTAAAGTGTATTTTGTTCCTAATAAAAGTGCGGACATTTTTAGCATACAAAAGAAGCAACTTTTGCAAACAAAGAATCCAAGATTGTTTTGGGTGAATTTGAATAGGATTATAGCCAATCGAAAAGCTCAAAAAGCATATTTATCTATTGGGACTATCAACAAAAACTATGATATTGTAGTTGTTGGTAGTGATGAAATGTGGAATGAAAAAAATAAGGCTTTTAATAAATATAACACTGCAGCATCGGTAAATGCAGAAACAAGAATATCCTATGCGGTGAGTATGGGAAATTTTGATGAAACTCTTTCCCGTGATAGTATAAAAGAAATTTCTAAATTTGTAGCAATTTCAGTTCGAGACTTAAATTCAAAGAAGATTTTAGAAGCAGCTGGTTTTACAAATGTGTCTGTTCATTTAGATCCAGTATTTTTATATCAGATACCATCTCAATTACCTAAAATACGGAAAAGCTTTATAATGATATACGGCTCGATTTCAAATGAAACAACGGTAAGAAAGATAAAGGAATATGCGCATAGAAATGGCTTTGTAACACTGTCGGTTGACATTTATAATAAATGGTGTGATGTAAATGTTGCTGCAAAAAATCCATTTCAATTTGTTGGTTATATAGACAAAACAAACCTGATAATAACAAATATGTTCCATGGAACAATGTTATCTGTTGTACGTAATAAATCGTTTATTTCAATTCAAACGGAAAGACGAAAAAAGAAAATAGAATATGCCTCAAAGAAATTAATGTTTACAGAAAGATGTGTTGATGAACAATTTGATTGGGATATTGAAGATGTCTTAAAAAATAAACTTGATTTTCAAATAATAAATAGTGTTATAGAGCAAGAAAAATGTTTTGTAAGAGAATATTTTGCGAGAATACTATTGAACAAGAGAGAATGAAAGGAAGTTTAGTATGCCGATTGAAAGCTTTATAATAAAACACAAGAATATATTCGTCCGCGAAAACTCTAGAAGTGGGGGGATATTTACTGCTTTGACAGATATTATCCTTGACGAAAAAGGCATTGTTTACGGCTGCCAATTTGATTCCGATTACGTTGCATATCATGGACGAAGTGAAACAATAGAAGGACGTGATCGATTTAGAGGGTCAAAATATATCCAGAGTGATTTAAAGGATACATTTAGACAGGTAAAAAAGGATCTTGTTGATGGAAGAACTGTCTTATTTTCAGGGACATCTTGCCAGATTGCGGGATTAAAAGCGTACTGTGCAAGTGTAAATACAGATAATTTGTATTGTATTGATATCATCTGTCATGGTGTTCCTTCACCCATGGTATGGAAAGATTATCTTATATATTGTGAAAAAAAATATGGTGGGAAAGTTACTGAGGTTGAATTTATTAATAAAAAAAGATTTGGGTGGAAAGCTCACAAAGAATCAGTTTGGATTAATGGAAAAGAGTATGATAACGTAATCTTCACTCATTTATTTAGAGATCACAATATTTT
>NZ_JACRTE010000042.1:2500-3982 GCF_014385105.1 Qingrenia yutianensis
CGAAAGAGATGAGCAGGAGTCAGTATCCAGAGTACCGGCGGACACGAGGAATCTGCCGGGAAGCCGGGGGGACCACCCCCCAAGCCTAAATACAACCTAATGACCGATAGTGAAGCAGTACTGTGAAGGAAAGGTGAAAAGAACCCCGGGAGGGGAGTGAAAGAGAACCTGAAACCTTGTGTTTACAAGCAGATAAAGCACAATATTAGTGCGATATCGTACTTTTTGTAGAACGGTCCGGCGAGTATATGTACGCAGCGAGGTTAAGATATTAAGTATCGGAGCCGCAGGGAAACCGAGTGTTAACAGCGCGAATAAAGTTGTGTGTATATGACCCGAAACCGGGTGATCTATCCATGGACAGGATGAAGCGGAAGTAAAATTCCGTGGAGGTCCGAACTCACTGCTGTTGAAAAAGTAGGAGATGAGCTGTGGATAGCGGAGAAATTCTAATCGAACCCGGAGATAGCTGGTTCTCCCCGAAATAGCTTTAGGGCTAGCCTTATATTAGTTTAGCGGAGGTAAAGCACTGAATGAGCTAGGGGCCGTATTGGTTACCGAACTCTATCAAACTAAGAATGCCGCATAAATGATGTATAGGAGTCAGACTGCGTGAGATAAGTTTCGTGGTCAAAAGGGAAACAGCCCAGACCTACAGCTAAGGTCCCAAAATGGATTTAAGTGGAAAAGGATGTTCAGATGCTAAAACAACCAGGATGTTGGCTTAGAAGCAGCCACACATTCAAAGAGTGCGTAATAGCTCACTGGTCGAGTGACTGGGCGCCGAAAATTTAACGGGGCTAAAATTCATACCGAAGCTTGGGCAATGTGCACACAATTTAATTATTATCAGAAAAATTGTGCACTATGACAATGAGCGAAGCGAATTGTCATCAAATTGTCCCTATGGATAAAGTTCATTTATCTGTTAGGATAAGAGATTATCTGAAAGGATAAGATTTATCCGAAAGGGTGATAATGGTTAAATTGTGTGCATATTGGGTAGGGGAGCGT
Organism: Qingrenia yutianensis; assembly: GCF_014385105.1. NCBI lineage: Bacteria > Bacillati > Bacillota > Clostridia > Eubacteriales > Oscillospiraceae > Qingrenia > Qingrenia yutianensis. Next base: position 3,515 of record NZ_JACRTE010000042.1, read on the forward strand.
TGTGTAGTAGGACGAAGGAAGACCGGAAGGACTTCCGGACGAGGCACAAGTGAGAATGCCGGAATAAGTAGCGAGAATTATGTGAGAATCATAATGGTCGAAAATCTAAGGTTTCTTGGGGAAGGTTCGTCCGCCCAAGGTAAGTCGGGAGCTAAGGCGAGGCCGAAAGGCGTAGTCGATGCACATACGGCAGATATTCCGTAACCGCCGAAATTGTTAAGCACAGGGACGCAGGAAGATAGCCTGACCCGGGCGTTGGTTGACCCGGGCGAAAGGGAGCGAAAATTAGTAGCGAAGCAGGTGATTCTACACTGACGAGAAAAGCTGTGTGAATTGATTAGGTGCCCGTACCGCAAACCGACACAGGTAGATGAGGAGAGAATCCTAAGACCAACGGGAGAAGCATTGTTAAGGAACTCGGCAAAATGACCCCGTAACTTCGGGAGAAGGGGTGCCTGCATAAAGCAG
>NZ_JACRTE010000043.1 GCF_014385105.1 Qingrenia yutianensis
GGTACAACCATTTTACCATTTTCATCAGTTTTGTCTGTCAGACTCTTTTCCATAGTGTCCGAAACGGTAACGGAAATGTCTTTCAAAGGATTTCCGTCCTTGTCGGTTACGGTTACTGTGATGCGGTTTGCGTAGTCAATGCTTGTTTCGTCCGGCAATGTTATCGAGATTGTGCTGTCATCGTTCAATTTTACAAAAGCGTTTTCGACAGCTCCGCTCTCGTCATTGACAAACACATACATTCCGTCAATGCGTACTTTTCCGGTGTCGTCCGTAAAACCGTCTTTGGCGGTTGGCAATGTAATTTTTCCGAACATATCAGTAATGCCTTTTTCGATGTAGTCCGCATCTCCGAGCGTTATAACCGTAACGCCCTGCTGCGGCTGTCCGTGCTGGTCGGTAACAGTTATAATAACAGGATATTCACTTGTTGGCTTAATTCCCTCCGGCAAGTCAACTACAATATTATTGCTCTCACCAATGTAAACCTCACAATTCGGAATAACGACATTCATTTTGTCTGTAGCCTTTACGACAAATGTGTTTTTCTTATCCTCATCATCTTTGCCGACCGTACCGCTGTTATCACCTGTAGATGTCTTGTTGTTCGGCACTTTCAACTGTCCGTTTTCATCTGTTTTACCCGTTGCTGCGTTATTGTTTTCATCATAGATAAAAATCTGCAACGCTGATTTCGGTTGCTGCGAATCTGTGTTAATTGCCGTGATGATTGTCTGATCCTCGTAGTCCAAAAGTCTGCCTTTGGGAAGTTTGATAGTTACATTATCATTTATGTCAATGCTGATTTCACTGTCAAAAATCGGGTTACCGTCCTTATTGGTTACAAGAATAGAAAAATCACCGACCTTTGAGTTACCATCCTCATCGGTACGGTCTTTTTCTACAAGCTGCGGTATTGCTGCTCTTGATAAAACTTCACCGCAAGTCAAGCACTCAATATGCTTTTCTCCGGCGTGTTCGATAGTCGCAGGCTCGTCAATTATCCAATCAGAGGGTTTATGTCCTAACATATCCTTATAGTCGGCAGTATATGTTTTTCCGCAGTTTTCGCAAGTGTATATGGTATAACCGGAAGCCGTACAAGTAGGCTCGGTTACATCAGCAATATAACTGTGATTGATTTTATCGGTGTAATCGCTGATATATTTATAATCACAGTTTTTACACTCATACACCGTATATCCGAGAGCCGTGCAAGTCGGAGTAGTTACAGTCTTTGTATAGTCGTGAGCAGCTTTGTCAACATAGTCAGCCTTGTAGCTATCGCCGCAGCTTTCACAGGTGTAAATTGTATATCCCATTTCTGTGCAAGTGGGTGGAACTACGGTTTTCTTGTAGGTATGCTTTTCACAGTCGGTTAAATCCCCGATATACTCTTTGCCACAGTCGGGGCAAGTGTAAACGGTATAACCGTGTTCGGTGCAAGTAGGCGGAATAACCTTTTTGTCATAATTATGTTCCGTCTTATCGGTATAATCCGCAACATAGGTATCGCCGCAGTCTACACAGGTATAGGTTGTAAATCCAAATTCTGTGCAAGTCGGATTTGTGATTTCTGCTTTGTAGTTATGCGGTTTCTTTTCTGTGTAGTCCGAAACAAATTCATCACCGCAGTTTACGCAAGTGTATGTTGTGTAGCCGTGTTCGGTACAAGTGGGATTTGTTACGGTCTGCTTGTAATCGTGTTCTGCCTTATCGGTGTAATTGCCAACATAGCTGTCGCCGCAATTATCGCATTTATATTCCGTATAACCCATAGCTGTGCAAGTCGGGGCAACTACATTTTCGGAATAGCTGTGTCCTTTCGGCAGCTCTAAAACCGTGCCGCACTTTTCGCAAGTTTGCGGTTCTGTGCAAGTAGCTGCTTTGCCCGGTGTATGTCCCGTTGCGGATTCTGCCTTAATCATCTTTTCTGAACAGTTATCATTTTTGCAGCGATATTCAATTACGCCGTCCGCCGTGCAAGTAGAGGAAGTAACCGAATGTCCCTCGTCCCAATTATGTCCCGTAGGCTCGGTGTAATCCGAAACATAATTTAATCCGCACATCGTACAAGTTGAGGTTGTATAACCCTTGTCCTCACAGGTCGGCTCTTTGGTAATTCTTTCGTAGGAATGTGAAATAATCGGCGTCATATCGGTTATATATGAATTACCGCAGATTTCACAAGTATGATTTGTATAGCCTGTCATTCTGCAAGTAGGCTGCACCTTTTCTGTCTTGTATTTATGCTCGCCAACGGGTGTTGTTTCTTCATAAAAGCTGCCGCATTTATCACACAAATTGAGTTTTAATCCGCCCTGTTTGCAGGTCGCTTCTCTTATGGTAATTGCCTTATAATTATGCCCGGTTGCCTTTGTGTAATTTCTCTTGTCAAGGTTTCCGCAGCCGTCGCACTGCCATCTTTCATAACCGAGATTATCACAAGAGGGAGCAACTGTTTCGAGATAACGATAATCGTGTTCGTGCTTTTCGGGAAGTACAATAACCGTTCCGCCGTTGTTATCATCCTTTTTGTCCTCCAGCAGCCATACATACGATACGCCGTTTTCAACCATTGTTTCACCGACGTATTTATAGCTGATTTCATAATATACGGGGTAATATCCGGCTTTGGTGTAATTCGGTGCGGAGGTCATATAGCAGTCGGAGGCGGTTTTGCCGTAACGGATTTTTGTATGCACACCGCTGTCGGATAAATCGGATACGCTTACCGTATGTGCGTCACCGTCTGCCGTTCCGTAATAGGACGATACAACCGATTTTGCCGCAACATATTCGCTTGTGGTATAGCCGCAGTCATCGCACTTTTCCGTGAGATAAAAGCGGTTGTTGCCGATCTGTCCGTCAACCGTACTTGAAAGGTCGTGCGACTCTTTCTTGATAGTTGCCTTTGCATAAGTACCTTTGCAGAATTGGCAGTATTCGCCTTTCTTTAATACGGTTGTGTGCTGATGTTCGTCATACAACTCGTAAGTCGTATTATCAAAGTCGATAAAAAAGTTGTGGTCGCAAGAGTTCAAGCCATAAACATTGTTGTTAAAGTTATATGCACCCGAACCGTCAACGGAGTTAATTGTGCCGCAAGTCTGACACACAGACTTTGTGTAATGATACCCCGTATAGCTTGCGTCCACACCGGGAGTGCCGCTGTCGGTGTTGCCTTTTTTCTGACCGTCAATATCGTAACCGTCCGACCATTTTACACCGTGATTCATAGCCGTCTGTCCCGATTTGGTGTATTCGGGTACACGGTAGGTTAAAACGGTTGTGTGCTTATTGCATACCGGGCACCACTGCGTTTCATAGGTTACGGTTGCGTTCATATCCAACTCATTTGTGCGGTTATTGGTTTTGAGCCAATTATCCGCAGGATCTTCGTAATCGCTTTTCTGTGCCGCAAGAACCGACACGGGGAGTGTGCCTGCAACAATAATAACTGCAAGCAGCATTGAAATAACCGATTTCATAGAAAAATGTTTGGTTTTCATAGAATAAAATTCTCCTTTACAAATTTATGGTTTGGTTTATACATTACGAAAAGCCGCCATATTTACGGCGGCTCTCGGTAGCGTGGTTGTGGAATTTTCATTTACTCTCTGCCTTTCCGCTTTTTCTTGCGTTTTTTCTGCTGCGGCTGCTTGTGTTGTATAGCCTTTTCCTTTTCCGGAGCAGGCTTTTTCTTTTCTTCCAAATCAGCCTTTATGTCCTCAATCTTCTTTCTGACCGAGGGTTTAATACCGTTGTCCGTTTTTGCCATATCCCCGAATAAGATAGATTTGCTCCCGTGCGGATTTTCGTTTGTTCTCTCCGCACGGGACGGACGGTTTTTTGAGTTTTCGTCCTTTGTATTATCCGATGTAACCTCCGTCTGTTCGGGGACTTCCGGTTCAATT
>NZ_JACRTE010000044.1 GCF_014385105.1 Qingrenia yutianensis
AATTATTATTATGTGTGGGTGCTTCATGCGCAGGGTGGTGTGAAGCGATGGTGTGGTAGTCTAGTTAGTGTTAAGAGCTTTGCATGCCTTCTCGCTTACAGCTGCCACCGCTGGCTAGCCTCGTGCGAAAAAGGGAGCAGCTCTGCATAAGCCTCCCCCTGCCAGTGCATAGCCTCTCCATCATCGAGACTCCCTGCAGTGCCTCCTCGTGGCCGCCCATGGAAACTGGGTACCTTGCGGTTCCAGGCTAAACTGAGGGGGATCTCGGAGCAGCAGGAGGCCCCAGAGGTTCAGGGCCATGGCCCACCGGCGTGTGGACACGCCCTGGCCCTGTACCAACTCCTGCCCCCTAGCCCCCTGGGGTTAATGGGAGGCTCGGGGGAGGTGGGCCTTGCCAGTCCTCCTCCCCCCAGATATAAACCAATCGGCAGTGCTTAGTATAAATGGAAAGGCTGGGAGGAGGGGAAAAGTCCCTCCCACCCAGCAAGTGAGGCGGACTGTGGGCCCTGCTGGGAGGGCGACTGCTGGAGCGCAGGCTGGGAACGGGGACTACTCGTCTCGCCTGCGCTCTGGTGGCCGCCAGCCCAGAGTGAAGCTTGTGGGGGAAAGCCCTCGGGAACCCCACAGGTGGATGATGGGGCACGCAGCCCGCCACCCCCTTTTATATGGGGCAACGTCGGTGGGGGTGGCAGAGGTGGCATCCACCCGGAGCGACTGCCAGAGGCTGAACCTCAGGCGGGAAGTTAGGGTGGGGGCTTGGAACGTCCGTTCTTTGCGTCAGGATGATCGGTTGCCTCTACTGTCGAGGGAACTGGGGAGGCTGAGAGTTGAGGTGGCTGCTCTCTCGGAGGTGAGGAGGCCTGGCAGCGGCACGACCTGTGTAGGTGGCTACACCTATTACTGGTCGGGCCGCAGCGATGGCCACCATCTCCAGGGAGTAGCCATTGCCGTCTCCAGCAGACTCCAGCCCTCGGTAGTAGAGGTTACTCCTGTTGATGAGCGTATAATGGTATTGAGATTGAAGCTTTCTTTTGGCTTCATGTCTCTTATTGCTGTGTACGCTCCTACCGATGTTTGTAAACTTGACGTGAAAGAGATGTTCTACGCCAAACTTACATCTGTGGCAGACAGATGTCCCCGACGAGATATTCGCATTGTTCTGGGCGACTTCAATGCGGTATCTGGCTGTGATCGAGCTGGCTATGAGATGTCTGTCGGTCCCCATGGTTCAGGAGCTGATGCCGGTAGCGAGAATAGCCTCCTTTTCCGGGACTTTGCTAGGTCCCAGAAATTGAGGATTTCTGGCTCCTGGTACCAGCGCCCAGACCCACATCGCTGGACATGGTACAGTGATGCGGGTAACGCAGCCAAGGAGATCGACCACATACTTGTTAGCACTCGTTGGAGGATCCTTCAGAATTGCAGGGTGTACAGGAGTGCTGAGTTCTGTGGTACTGACCATAGATTGGTTGTGGCTACCCTCCGAGTCCACTTCAAAACCCCCCAGCGGTCAAATGATCACCCTAGGGTGTTTCATTTGGACAGGCTGAGGGAGGGGGAGTGTGCCCGCGGGTTTGCTGAGGCAATCTCTGATCGTTTCGCAGTGCTTGGCAGTCTGACAGACCCTGTTCTTCTGTGGGATACCTTTAAGCGTGAAACGCTTGATGCAGCTCAAGATACGATTGGTGTACGCCCGAGAGCAGTACAGAATTCCATCTCGCAGGAGACACTGGAAGCCACAGATGCATGTCGTGCGGCTCGTCTGACAGGGGATCGGGAATTGCACCGTTCTCATGTGCGCAGAACTCGGTCCCTGTTAAGAAGGGACAAGGAACAGTTTATTAGGAGTCTTGCAGAGGAGGTAGAAGGCCATTTCTTAGTAAATGACCTTCGTCCTGCATACCAAGCCCTGAGAAAGCTGAACTCCAAGCCCTCTTCACAGGTGACAGCAGTTCGCTCAGTAAGTGGTCAGATCGTTTCAGATCCTGTTGCGGTGCGGGGACGTTGGGCTGAGTATTTTGAGCAGCTGTACCAGGTTGACCCACCAACAGTTAACTTGGATGCGGGTAGTGTCGAGATCCCGCTGCCGGATCCACCTATCAGTGAGGACCCTCCCTCCCTAACTGAAGTTAGGGGGGCGATTTCCAAGCTGAAGAGTGGTAAAGCAGCTGGTATCTGCGGCATACCAGCTGAACTGTTAAAGGCTGGTGGTGAACCTATGGCACGGGGGTTACATGCTGTCCTGGCTGCCATCTGGCAGTCCGGTTCCGTTCCTCCTGACCTGTTGAGGGGTGTGGTCATCCCTCTCTGGAAGGGGAAGGGGGACCGTTGGGACTGCAGCAATCACCGAGGCATCACACTGCTCAGTATACCAGGCAAGGTTCTCGCCCACATCCTTCTGAGACGTATCAGAGACCATCTACTGAGGCACCAGAGACTGGAGCAATCCGGATTCACTCCTGGTAAGTCCACAATAGACCGTATCCTCGCGCTTCGAGTCATTGTAGAGCGCCGTCGTGAGTTCGGGCGTGGGCTGCTTGCAGCCTACATCGACCTCAAGAAGGCGTTCGATACGGTGCATCGGGAGTCACTTTGGGAGATCCTGAGGCTGAGAGGAATACCAACAAGGATTATTGGACTAATAGCAAGCCTGTATACTGGTACTGAAAGTGCTGTAAAGTGTGGTGGGGGCCTGTCGAGCTTCTTTCCTGTTAGTTCAGGAGTGAGGCAAGGCTGTGTCCTTGCACCAACTCTTTTCAACACTTGCATGGACTGGATACTGGGCAGAGCTACTGTTCAAAGTCATTGTGGGGCAACGCTGGGCAATATCAAGGTTACAGACCTTGACTTTGCTGATGACGTTGCCATTCTATCTGAGTCTTTGGAAACCCTAGTGGCGGCTCTCGATGCATTTAGCAATGAAGCGAAGCCCCTGGGTCTAGAGGTCTCCTGGACCAAGACCAAGGTCCAGGAATTTGGGGACTTGTTAGGAGAACCTGTTCAGTCGGTACGTGCTTGCGGCGAGGACATTGAAGTCACAGAGAGCTTTACATACCTTGGTAGTGTAGTTCATAACTCTGGGCTGTCAGACCATGAAGTCAGCAGACGGATTGGCCTGGCAGCAGGGGTCATGAACTCTCTCAACAAGAGTATTTGGAGATGTCGGTACCTGTGCAGAAGGACCAAGCTACGGGTTTTCAAGGCCCTGATAATGCCAGTTTTGCTATACGGTAGCGAAACCTGGACATTGTCCTGTGCCTTGGAGGCTCGTCTTGAAGCCTTTTGTAATAGGTCCTTGCGCCAGATCATGGGGTACTGTTGGCGGGACCATGTGTCCAACCAACGGTTGCACCGTGAGACTGGCACAAGACCTGTTATCTGCACAATCCGTGATCGCCAACTCAGGCTATACGGCCACCTGGCTCGCTTTCCTCAGGATGATCCTGCCCATCAGGTCGTCTCTGTTCGAGACAACCCTGGGTGGAGGAGGCCTGTGGGACGACCGAGGAAGTCATGGCTTGGGCAGATCGACCAAACCTGCCGTGAAGAACTAGAGATGGGCCGAGTCCCTGCCTGGCGTCTAGCCATGAGGGATCCTCGTAGGTGGAAGCGAAGGGTGGATGCGGCTATGCGCCCCCGTCGGCGTCAGCCCCCATGATGATGATGATGATGAAGGGGGGAGGGGGGGAGGTCGTGGTGGCGTTGGTCGCGTGTTTTTTTTTTTTTTTTTTTTTTTT
>NZ_JACRTE010000045.1 GCF_014385105.1 Qingrenia yutianensis
AGGTATAAGTGTTTATCTTGTATTGATATTATATAAGTTGATTTGTAATCGGTAAAAAGAAAAAGTCCTTGAAACAGTTAATTTCAAGGACTTTGGCTTTCACGTTCATTATAGATGCAGCCTCAAAAGCCTTATTTTATCAAGGTTTGCGAGCCTGTTCAAAACACATTTTCTGTTTTGACTTTTCGCCTCAAAAATTCGAACCAACGACTAATATTTTCTTTCCAGCTATACACCTATTTGAATGCTTTTTATTTCAAAATTACTAATCAGCTTTCAATCCAAAATAACCCGACACGATCTGCACCATTGAGAAACACATCAGATTATGTTTACATTATACACCATAATCTTTATTTTGTCAAGTATTATTTTGAACTCACTGAAATTCGGGCGCTGATAATTTTTCTTTAATTCTTCCTGTCATGCCATTCATTCAATACCGTTTCGACTTGCTTTATCAACAATTCTTTATCCGGGATATATGAGATGTTGAAATTTGTCTTTTTAGTTCTTTGATAGACCATCCTGCTTTTTCAGCCTCTTTTTCGTAAAAGCTTCTTTTATCTTTATTGATATGCTTAAAAGTTCGCAATAATGAGACCAAGACAAAATGCCAGACAATGTCTGGCATTTTGAATCACTTCAATAAACTTCTATATAAGAACATCCTTCCAATTAGTCGGAAATCCCATAAGTTCCATTTTAACATTTGGATACTTATCGAGCAAAGTTTCAATTAGATCAATAAAATCATTCCAATGTCTATCCCTCGGAAGAATATTGCTTAAACACACCAATGTGGCAAATACTCTCACGCTGCTTATTCCCTGCTTTGTATACTGCTTATACAGCGCAGGTGTTTTTGAAAGATTTACATTATACAACCTTCCATAATGTGCGCATATATTTCTGACAAATGCTATATGCTCAATCCAGCTTTCAAGATATGTATATTTAACACCATATATCCGAGCTACCACTTTCTTGTCTTCCTGTTTCATATTTTTATAAAACTTAGACAAAGTTCCGAAACTGAACAATTCAATTAAGGCATACATCGGGATTTTATCCGTTTCATAGTTGTTTCTGAAATTCTTAACGAAAGCAGATTTGCTATTTCTATCGACCTCACTATTTATTTCTGCCAAGAAGTGACTATGATAATCTTCATTTTCAAAATTAGCAGCGTCCTCATATCCAAAGTTGCCGTATTTATACGAAAAATGGTTTGCAATTCGACATCTCAAATTTATTTCTACTTTTTCAATTTGAGCAAACAATGCCTGTCTGAAATTACAATTGAACAGATACAATTCCTTTATCATATCAAATGTAACTCCCTGATTGTAATTGTCATTTTTCTTTTTGAGTCCTATGCTATATGCTTTTATCAATCTGAAATAAGACACATCATTAAGAAATTCTTTAACTGCTTCCTCGTCATTTATAACAAGACCGAGTTCTTTTAGATTCTCAACCTGTTCATCTATAGTCATAGGGACTTGATGCTTTTTCAATTCCATCTTTTCACTTCCGTATAAATTAAATGACCCGACGTGGTCCGCATCGTTGAGAGGCGTGTCGGGTTCTGTTAATGTTATTATACTCATTTTTAATGGAAATGTCAATACTTTTCACGAAATTAGCATTAATTTTTTTAATCAAACAGGCAAATTTTATTCCCTCACATACTTTTATATTCTACTAAATAATTATTATGTCTACAATTTCAGAAAATGACATTGTCTAATGCGTTGCTGGCATATCACCACAATTTTCATAGTTAATATATGCCTGTATAACTCGCTTATAGAATTCCATCACAATAACATTCTGCATATGTTCATCAAAATGCGTATAAATAGCCGGTTTTCGGCTTTTGTATCTCAACACTCGTCCGAAATACATACAGAATAGTTCTTTAACGCTTTTGTTATATTTTCTGCTTTCCGGAATATATCTATGTATCTCCTGCAAAATATATTGAGGCGAAAGTTTCACGCTTATAACCTCATAAAGCATCGTGCCTATCAGATTTGAAATATATGTTTCCCTGTCCTCGTGAACACACAGTTTAGGTAATAGAATATTAAAAGCATTATTCTTTTTAACAAGCGTGTTCTCCATCTTTTTCTGCTGCATCGGGATTTCAGCGATATTTATGCTGCACACCGTTTCTATGCAGCTTACCGCCGCACATTTTGTCTCACATTCGTCCAAAACCGCCTCAAATTCCTCTTTGGTCATCTGTTCGGCTGTACTGTCCTCCGGCTCCTCAAAAGTCCTGCAATTCGCCGCAAACTCGCACAGGGCATCTATGACCTCATCGCCGTTATCTGCCGCAGCCATATATGACGAAAGAATTATAAAATAATCATTTCCGTCTGCACAATCAAGCCTTTCTTTCAGTTCCATACATACATCATCGTTATCCCTTACAATTGCTTCCTTGCAGAAGTCATCTATTGCGTTCAGTAATTCAGCCAAAGACTCTGCTTTCAATATATCACGGGTAATCATACTTTTATCTCCTTTCCGCAAACAAAAAACAGCTCCGTGCAAGGAACTGCTTTTGATCTTTATTTTTTCTTGTTGTCTTTCTGTTTGAGTGTCGGTTTATTATTTGCCGGAGCATAATCTAACTGCTCTTTTTTGCCGACTCTTATGTATGCAGCCGCTTTCATTCTTTGCTTACCTCCTCTTTTTTATATATTCAAATTCGTACTCGGACACGCACTGCGCCCACCGTACCTTATCACGGTATTTTTCATCGAACAGTTTAAGATTTATTGCCTCATTTACAATGTCGTTTGAATCATTCATAAATCTGTCGCTTTCAAAGGCTATAACCTCACCGTATTCTTTATCATAAATCACAACTAATTCGTAACAAGACATATCGATCATCTGACCGGGAAGCATAATCCGTATACATAAGCGAAACGATATGCTTCATCTCTGTTTTTAAGTTTATACCAACGTATATTCCCTTTGCTGTCGCTGAATTTGTAATACATTTCTGCCACCCTTATATATTCACTGTGAGCGTAACTGCGTCGAACAGTGCAACCTCTATTTTTT
>NZ_JACRTE010000046.1 GCF_014385105.1 Qingrenia yutianensis
TTTTAAGTTTATACCAACGTATATTCCCTTTGCTGTCGCTGAATTTGTAATACATTTCTGCCACCCTTATATATTCACTGTGAGCGTAACTGCGTCGAACAGTGCAACCTCTATTTTTTCTTTGGATATAATCTTCACTCGTGTTACCATTGATTTGACCACGCTGTCATCGAAGGTTACGAATTTGCCGGGGAGTTTATCTATTGTGTCATATATAGCCCTTAGTTGGCTTGTCTGAGTGTTTTCTATCTGACTTTTTGCCGTTACAGCATTCAGTTTTGCTTGGAGCTTGCTTACTTCATCATGTTTCTGACGGCATTTTTCATCGATGCTTTCCCGTGTTTCCCTATTCTCGACTCCGAGCCGTATTATTTCAACGATTTCGTTATTCTTTGCTTTAATGCTGCTTTCAAGTCCGTGTATCTGCATTACCGTGTTTGGCGCCGACAGCAATTCCGCTATACTGCCTTTCATTAAGGCTTTGATTTTTTCAGTATTGTCAAGCATTGAGTTCATTGCTTTAAGCACACCGGCGTGCAGTCTTTCTTCCTCTATGCTGAATGAGTCCTTGCAGTATTTAGTTCCGTGGTCAAGTCTGTTTATACATCTCCATACAACCTTTGTTTTGCCGTTTCTCGCCCAAGTCGTCCTGCGGTATTTGCTTCCGCAGTTTCCGCATACGACCAAGCCGGTGAGTGCATATTTACTGTTATATCTTGATTTTTTTGATACATTCTTATCCGATACGGGTGTTAGACTATTTCGCCTTGCAAGCTCAACCTGAACTCTGTCGAACACCTCCGGTGTTATTATCGGTGTGTGGTGGTTTCGTATCAGATACATAGGCAGCTCGCCTGTATTTTTCACGGTTTTCTTCGTGAACAGATCCGCCACATAAGTTTTTTGCACCAGCACATCGCCTCTGTATTTTTCGTTACGCAGAATACCCTGTATCGCCGATCTTTTCCACTCCGAACTGCCCTTTTTGGTCTTATAGCCGTTTTTGGTAAGGTATTCGGATATGCCCTGATAACTGTACCCCTCAAGGAATTTCGTATACACGATTTCTATTATCTTGGCTTCCTCCGGTATGATTTCGGGATTTCCGTCTTTTCCTTTTCTGTATCCGAGGATATTTCCATACATCATAGGAACCTTTCCGGCTTTATAATTAAACCGCTTTCCGAGTTTTACATTATTGCTTGCTTACTTCATCATGTTTCTGACGGCATTTTTCATCGATGCTTTCCCGTGTTTCCCTATTCTCGACTCCGAGCCGTATTATTTCAACGATTTCGTTATTCTTTGCTTTAATGCTGCTTTCAAGTCCGTGTATCTGCATTACCGTGTTTGGCGCCGACAGCAATTCCGCTATACTGCCTTTCATTAAGGCTTTGATTTTTTTAGTATTGTCAAGCATTGAGTTCATTGCTTTAAGCACACCGGCGTGCAGTCTTTCTTCCTCTATGCTGAATGAGTCCTTGCAGTATTTAGTTCCGTGGTCAAGTCTGTTTATACATCTCCATACAACCTTTGTTTTGCCGTTTCTCGCCCAAGTCGTCCTGCGGTATTTGCTTCCGCAGTTTCCGCATACGACCAAGCCGGTGAGTGCATATTTACTGTTATATCTTGATTTTTTTGATACATTCTTATCCGATACGGGTGTTAGACTATTTCGCCTTGCAAGCTCAACCTGAACTCTGTCGAACACCTCCGGTGTTATTATCGGTGTGTGGTGGTTTCGTATCAGATACATAGGCAGCTCGCCTGTATTTTTCACGGTTTTCTTCGTGAACAGATCCGCCACATAAGTTTTTTGCACCAGCACATCGCCTCTGTATTTTTCGTTACGCAGAATACCCTGTATCGCCGATCTTTTCCACTCCGAACTGCCCTTTTTGGTCTTATAGCCGTTTTTGGTAAGGTATTCGGATATGCCCTGATAACTGTACCCCTCAAGGAATTTCGTATACACGATTTCTATTATCTTGGCTTCCTCCGGTATGATTTCGGGATTTCCGTCTTTTCCTTTTCTGTATCCGAGGATATTTCCATACATCATAGGAACCTTTCCGGCTTTATAATTAAACCGCTTTCCGAGTTTTACATTATTGCTTGTTGATTCGCTTTCCGCCTGTGCGAATACACTGTAGAGTGCGACCATCATTTCACTGGTCATTTCGCCTGTGTCTATGTTTTCTTTTTCAAAGTATATTGATATTCCGAGAGCTTTCAGTTCCCTTATGTATTTTATACTGTCTACAATGTTTCTTGCAAATCTCGATATGGATTTCGTAAGTATGTGATCGATTTTCTTTTCCCTGCAAAGTTCTATCATTCTGTTAAATTCATCTCGTTTTTTTGCCATAATGCCGGTTATACCTGCATCGGCAAATATCCCTGCGAGTTTCCAATCAGGATTGCTTTCGATAACCTCTGTGTAATGCTCTATCTGAACATTATAGCTTGTCAGCTGTTCTTCATCGTCCGTGCTGACGCGGCAATATGCAGCAACCCGTCTCTTGCCCTGCTTTTTCTTTTCCTTCGGGCTTTTGGTCGCAGGTATTATTATTACCTCGGTTTCCGGTATTGTTTGTTCCTGAACATATCTCACATCCATATCAATTATCCTCTCTACAATATGCT
>NZ_JACRTE010000047.1 GCF_014385105.1 Qingrenia yutianensis
TGACGGCGACAGATGGGTAATATTCGGAGATTAAGGAGGTGCCGGTAAATTGGCAAGAAAGAACAAAAATAAGGCAGAGGTTGAGTCGGTCAGAATAAAATCCTTTATGGATATGATAGCGCCGTCTGTTATAAAGTTTTTTCCGGATTACTTTATATGCGGAAACACATACAGAAGCGTATGGGCGCTGAGAGAATACCCGACCACAACCGAGGAACAGGCAATACTGAAACATTTGGGAGAAAAAGACGGAGTCAGCCTTAAAATCTACACAAGGCACGTTACGGCGGCAGAGGAGCGAAAGATTATATCAAATGCGGCAAACAAGAACCGCCTGCGCCAGAGTAAAACGAATGACTTGCAGGAAACGGTTGTTGCAGAGGGCAATTTGCAGGATGTAACTAATCTTGTAGCGTCGATGCACAGAAACCGTGAACCGCTTATCCATACGGCGGTATATATCGAAATAATGTCGCACGACATTGATAAGTTGAAAGAATTGCAGACCGAGGTATTGACAGAGCTTATCCGCTCAAAACTCAATGTGGACAAGCTGATGCTCAGACAGCAGCAGGGGTTTGTTTCGGTAATGCCGAGCGGATATAACGCACTCGGTGATCAGTTTGAACGGGTACTTCCGGCATCAAGTGTTGCAAATCTGTTTCCGTTTAATTATTCGGGAAAAACAGATGCAAACGGATTTTATCTCGGCAGGGATAAATACGGCAGTAATATCATAGTTGACTTTAACAAAAGAGCAGATGACAAAACAAATGCAAATATCTTAATTCTCGGTAATTCCGGACAGGGAAAATCATATCTCACAAAGCTGATTATAACAAATCTGCTTGAATCGGGAATGAATATAATATGCCTTGATCCGGAACACGAATATGAGGATATGGCGAATAATCTCGGCGGGTGCTTTGTCGATTTGATGTCGGGTGAATACCTTATAAATCCGCTTGAACCAAAGGCATGGAGCGATTCTGATGACGATGCCGAAATAGATGCGTCTACTCCGGAGGCATTTAAGCGGAAAACAAAACTGAGCCAACATATATCGTTTCTGCGCGATTTTTTTGCATCATACAAGGATTTTACCGATTCGCAAATTGACACGATAGAAATAATGCTTGAAAAGCTGTATCGGAAATGGAATATAAGCGACAGTACAGACTTTTCAAGGCTTAAAGCAACAGACTATCCCAAGATGAGTGATCTGTATGAATTTATTGAGGAGCAGTATAAGGACTTTGACAGAACCGATAAGCCTATTTACACTGAGAATTTACTTCAGGAAATTTTGCTCGGAATCCATTCAATGTGTGTTGGCGCTGAAAGCAAGTTCTTTAACGGGCATACAAATATCAAAACAGACAGGTTTGTGGTGTTCGGTGTGAAAGGACTGTTGCAGGCAAGTAAAAATATTAAAAATGCTTTACTGTTTAATACGCTTTCATATATGACAAATGCACTTTTAACAGTCGGAAATACAGCCGGAATTATAGACGAGCTGTATCTGTTTTTGTCAAACCTTGTTGCGGTGGAATATATCAGGAATGCCTCAAAGCGCGTGCGAAAAAAGGATTCGTCAATTATTCTTGCAAGTCAGAACCTTGAAGACTTTTCACTGCCCGGAATTGCGGAATATACAAAACCGCTTTTTGCAATACCGACACATTCGTTTTTGTTTAATGCCGGAAATATAGACTCAAAGTTCTATATGGATACATTGCAGATAGATGAAAGCGAGTTTAATTTGATACGCTATCCGCAAAGAGGTGTATGTCTGTATAAGTGCGGAAATGAAAGATATAATCTGATGGTTATTGCTCCGAAATATAAGGAAGAGCTTTTTGGAAAGGCAGGCGGAAGATAATGTTCAGATACGGCGGATATGTAATTAAAACCAACCCCGATTATGAGAAGGCAATAGAGAACGGCGATGAAATTGCAGAAATATGGTGCGAGGTATATGCGGAGACTGATACCGAGTTTAAGCATTGCCTTAGTGAGTTTAATATGATGCCTTGCTTTGAATATGCGGAAAATACAGTATCCGAAATCGAGAATGGAATAAAAAACATAATTGATAACGACAGTTCCTATCTTGAACTTCAAATAAAAAGCAAAAAATTTGAAAGACAGTCGGAGTTATTTTGGCGGGCGGTTGAATACATAAAACAAAGTATCGGCGGAAGTGATATTGAAACCACACTCTCAGAGGTTCTTGGAATGACCGATGAGGAAATTGAGGAAACACTCGGTGAATCGGAGGTTCAGCAAGACGATATAATTATGTCTTAAAAGCAGGAGGTGTCGGAGTTGAAAAGAGATTATTTTAACACATTTGAAGAAAGCGATTTCAGGATATGCGAGGATATGGAGTTTAATAGTGAAAATAAGAATATATTCATTCCAATGGAGGCGTGGTTTGATGTAGATAAAAAATTCGGAATAAATATAATTGGCGATGACAGTGCTTGGGTAAATCTGTTTACGGAATATAATCCTGTAATCGGCGAAATCAGAATGTTTTATGACATAG
>NZ_JACRTE010000048.1 GCF_014385105.1 Qingrenia yutianensis
GAAAATGCGGTGTATAATGAAGTCAAAGAAAAAGACGCACCGACAATAAATAATGAAAGGACGGATAATTATGACAGAGATAACATACACGGAAGTAAACGGGTATCTGATACCGAACTTGACAGCACCGCAGACCGAAGCACAGATAGGCAAATACGGACAGATGCGGAGGAAATTCCTCAAAAATCACAGACCGAGCCTATACACGAGCTTGATGATAACAGGCAAGATAACGGAGCATCTGCTGGAGGTACAGACATCAGCGACCGAGCAGATACAGAAGATAGTCCGGAAATTGGCACAGACAGAGGGCGTGAACGAGGAACTGAAAGCGAAAGACCCGATGATGTGGACGGGGCTGATGAACAACCTACTCCATTCAGCGGAAGAAGTCGTACTGCCGGAGGTAGTTTACAGTTAAGTCTGTTCGACCTCATTCCGACAGAAGAACAACAGAGAGAAACCGTACAGAGAGCAGCACACGAAATTTTCGGTGCTGCTTTTTCTATGCCGGGGCAGATTATTGACGAAGTTTTATGCGATGGCTCATTAAACCCTCAAAGCCGTTTAGATATTTGCATAGAATTTTCAAAGAATAAATCTCTTGCGGATAAATCAGAATTTCTTAAAAGCCTTTACGGTACTTCCGGTAAAGGCTTTGTTGTTGACGGACGGAATGTGTCTGCTTGGTGGAGTGAGCAAGGTATTCGTATTTCATACGGTAATACGGCAAATATAAACACAGCTCAGCTCATTTCTTGGGAGGATGCGGCAAAACGCATTGACGAGCTTTTGGATTTGGGTAGATATGCACCGTCAAGTGTGCTTTTACAAATGCGGAGTTATGAACTGAAAAAGGTAGCAGACGCATTTTGGTATATGGAGAAAGACCTTGATTATGACGAATTTCCCGACCTAAAAGATATGTTCAATGAGGAATGGTTTAAGGGCGGTTTTCCCGACAGCACAAAGCGTATCACGGAAATGCTTAATAATCCGGAGCAATTATCGGAGCTTACGGAAATAACGGCGGCTCTTGTCGAGCGAAACAAAAATGAGGATATAATGCGTTTTCGTATGTATCGACCGGAGCGTGTGTATAAACAGCTTTCCGATTTACAGCTTGAGCGTAAAACATATACTTCGCAAAGGCTTACCGATACGGCTGCTGACAGATTTATCACAGAGGACTTTATCGATAAATACTTTATTGACGAGGGTATTTACAGAAAGTATGATACGGCGGAGTTTTTCAGAGAGCATACCGACCGCAAGGAACGGGTTGACTACTTGAAAAAGCTGCACGGTACTACCTATGGTGGTTCTCATAATTATATTCACTTTCAAAACAGCAGAAAAGGTATTGAATTCAGTCTTGGCGATTATTCAAAGCCTTACGGGAAAACACTTGTCAAATGGAATGACCTTGAAAAGCGTATCACCCGTCTTATTGACGAGGATAAATATTTCACCGCAGAGGATAAAGAGAAAAATATTCCCGACCTTTTGAAAGAACGGGAACAACAGCGTATACGCAGTGAACAAATAGCGTTTGTTGAAAGTGTTAAGGATATGTCTGATAAAGAAAAGGCGGCTACTTTGCCGAAACGCATTGTATATTTTGTAAACACCATTGACAAATATGAGAAAGATATATTTGCGAATAACGGTGCTTCAATGCTGCTTGATGCCAATGAATTTGAAGTTTATGATATGCTCCGTGATGAATACGACAGATATGTTATTGCAAATGCAATGAAAAAAGTCAGCGGTGCGGCAGTGAGCGTTTATGACAGAAACGGCAGTTATCATTTTGAGGAGGAAATATCCGCTATAAAATGCGTATCCTTTGAAAAACACGGAGATACCTATGAATTGCACGAAGATGAAGCAACCGCCGTGTCTGAAATTCTCGGACTTTCCGTGTCGGATGGAGCAATAAGCTTTCCGGCATACGCTTTGGAGGAATATGCAGAGATACTTTCGGATAACAGATATATTTACGCTATACACGATGCCGACGAAGAAAATACGGTTGATAAATTCTTGAAGTCTGTGTCCGATGATAATAAAGCATTTTTTGAAGGAAACACTTTGAAAGCGGAAATCGGCAGAGAGATATACAGCGGTGATGAAATATACCGCCATATACTGAACGATATACTTTCCTTTGACGAAAACGGCGGTCTTTCAACAGGACTTGCATATGATGCGGAAACGGTTGAAAATCTGAAAAAATATGCAGCTCGTTACGGTGTGGAAATAACCTCGGTTAATGAAAATATACAAACACGAATTTCAAAAATGTCCGATGATGAAAAGGAGTCACATATCGGTTATGTTGAAATTAACCTTGATTACAGTCGAAACGACCTGTTGACAGATGATGATATGGCTTTATACAGAGCTTTAATCGAGGAACGGTTTGAAAAAGAAAATCAACCGCAGCAGCCGTTCTCCGAATATCTTGCAGAGCTTCACAAAGACGATAACGGCTCAAAAACCGTTG
>NZ_JACRTE010000049.1 GCF_014385105.1 Qingrenia yutianensis
TTTTCACGAACATTGCCCGAAAGGTATTCATCTGCGGTCAGATATTTCGGCTCATATTCCGGCGATATTTCGTGTTCGGGGTTTAAGAATATAACGCCGTGCAAGTCCTCATACAGCTGCTGTTCGGTTTTGCCCGATAATTTCTCCATAAAGGCAATGTCTATCTTTGCCTTTTCCGCAAGCGACACCGCCAATGCTTCATCAGCCGTATCAACCTTTGTTACCTCGTGCTTTGCACGGATAGTCCGTTTTGTAAACATATCCGCTTTGCGTTCGAGTTCTCCGTACTCGTCCAATACCTCTAATGAGCAGAGCAGAAAATAACTGCTGTCCTCTGAAAAGGCAAGAGAATTGCCACGGGAATTGATAAGTCCGTATTTCTTTGTGTAGTTATCATAAAGCGTGTTCAGCTTTGCCTGCTGTGCCTTAATTTCATCATCGGAATAGTTTTCCGTCTGATATTCGATTAAAGTCCTCACGCAGTCCCGAAGCTCTATCATACCTTTTACACGGTTTTCTGCCGTTGCGTTCAGCTCAATCTTACGCATAAGGCTGTTCTCTCTGAAATACACATCTCCGTCAACAACCGTAAAGCTAAAATTTCTGACATTCGGGTCTGCCGGAATTGTTACCTCCTCATCATTTGAAACATCGTCAAATTCGTATTCCGTTATGCTTGCGTGAATATTTTGAATTGCACCGTCAAGCTGCTCGGCAAGTGAAATATCCTCATTCGGCTCACAGGTAAGCGTAGGACCGAAAGGACCGCTGACCTCTTTAAGTTCGCCCATAACCATATCGGGATTATCAAGAAAGTAACGGTTTACAAACTGCCCCTCGCTAAACTCACCGACTTCAACCCATTCAGGCATTATATCTGTCATACGCTCTCTTTTTTGCAAAAACAGAATATCTGCCGTAACCTCTGTTCCGGCGTTTTTCTTAAAGGTGTTATTCGGCAAGCGAACAGCGCCGATTAAATCGGCTCTTTGAGCTATATATCTGCGCACCTTTGAAGTACGCTTATCCATAGTGCCTGAGGAGGTGATAAAGGCTATAACGCCGCCCGGTCGCACCTTATCCAAAGTTTTCGCAAAAAAGTAATCGTGAATAAGGAAATTATGTTTGTTGTATTTCTTGTCAAGCAGCTTAAAATCTCCGAAAGGCACATTGCCGATTGCTACATCGAAAAAGCTGTCGGGAAGTTCGGAATTTTCATAGCCTTGTATGGCAACGGAATTTTTCTGATATAGCTGTCCGGCAATTCTGCCCGTTATACTGTCGATTTCCACGCCATACATTTTGCTCTCGCTCATACTCTCCGGCATAAGTCCCATAAAATTGCCTATTCCGCACGACGGCTCCAAGATGTTACCCTGCGTAAAGCCCATATTGGAAAGTGCCTTATACATTGCCTTGATTACAACAGGCGGAGTGAAGTGTGCGGTAAGTGTTGACGCTCTCGCTTGCTCATACTCATCAGGGGAAAGAGTGGTGTATAGCTCCTTAAATTCCTCCGACCAATTTTCTTTGGATTCATCAAATGCGTCTGCAAGACCGCCCCAGCCGACATACTGTGATAATATTTCCTGTTCTTCTGGAGTGGCAAGACGGTGTTCAAATTCAAGATTATGAAGTAAATTTACGGCATCAATATTCCTCTTAAATTTCTCTTTCGGAGTACCGTAACCGAGTTCATCATTTGTAATTTGGAAATTGCGTCTTTCCGATAACGGTATTTCGGGATATACAACCGTGTTTTGTACTCTCTGCGGCTTTGCCTTTTGAAATTCCGCCGTAAGCTGCGGTTTTGCCTGCTCCGCAATTATGCTCTTGACAAAATCTATGCTCTCACTGCGGAATATGGGAAAACCCGTACTGTTTTGAAAGGTTATATCCTTTAATGACACCTTGTTAAAGTCAGTGTTTACGCTGTCTACAACAAATTTGCGGTCATCAATGGTGAGTTCCGTTCCGACAAGAATTTCGGCATTTTCCTCCGGCTCCGGTGTCTGCACTTCCGTCTGCTGTGTTTCTGCTTGCTTCGGCTCATTTTCCGCTTGCTGTGCCTGTTTGGGTATAATTTTATCTGCCGACAAAAGCCTGTGCGAATTTCTGTTTTCATCGGCAATGACAACATCATACCCGGCATAAAGCAGCTTGTTTGCGTATTCGTCAAGTATATGCTTTGGAAAGCCGCACATTTTGTATGTGTTATCCTCAATTTGTTTTGAGGTTACGGCTATATCAAGTACCTGTGCCACATTTTCCGCATCTTCGCCGTAGCTTTCGTAAAAATCACCGAGAGGAATAAGGGCAACGGTTTTTGAGCCGTTATCGTCTTTGTGAAGCTCTGCAAGATATTCGGAGAACGGCTGCTGCGGTTGATTTTCTTTTTCAAACCGTTCCTCGATTAAAGCTCTGTATAAAGCCATA
>NZ_JACRTE010000050.1 GCF_014385105.1 Qingrenia yutianensis
TTTTCACGAACATTGCCCGAAAGGTATTCATCTGCGGTCAGATATTTCGGCTCATATTCCGGCGATATTTCGTGTTCGGGGTTTAAGAATATAACGCCGTGCAAGTCCTCATACAGCTGTTGTTCGGTTTTTCCCGATAATTTTTCCATAAAGGCAATATCTATCTTTGCCTTTTCCGCAAGCGACACCGCCAATGCTTCATCAGCCGTATCAACCTTTGTTACCTCGTGCTTTGCACGGATAGTCCGTTTTGTAAACATATCCGCTTTACGCTCAAGTTCGCCGTACTCGTCCAATACCTCTAATGAGCAGAGCAGAAAATAACTGCTGTCCTCCGAAAAAGCAAGAGAATTGCCACGGGAATTGATAAGCCCATATTTCTTTGTGTAGTTATCATAAAGAGTGTTGAGCTTTGCCTGCTGTGCCTTAATTTCATCATCGGAATAGTTTTCCGTCTGATATTCTATTAAAGTCCTCACGCAGTCCCGAAGCTCTATCATACCTTTTACACGGTTTTCTGCCGTTGCGTTCAGCTCAATCTTACGCATAAGGCTGTTCTCTCTGAAATACACATCTCCGTCAACAACCGTAAAGCTAAAATTTCTGACATTCGGGTCTGCCGGAATTGTTATTTCCTCGTCATTTGAAACATCGTCAAATTCGTATTCCGTTATGCTTGCGTGAATATTTTGAATCGCACCGTCAAGCTGCTCGGCAAGTGAAATATCCTCATTCGGCTCACAGGTAAGGGTCGGACCGAAAGGACCGCTGACCTCTTTAAGTTCGCCCATAACCATATCGGGATTATCAAGAAAATACTTATTTACAAACTGTCCCGTTTCGTGTTCGGCAACCTCCACCCATTCGGGCATTATATCTGTCATACGCTCTCTTTTTTGCAAGAACAGAATATCTGCCGTAACCTCTGTTCCGGCGTTTTTCTTAAAGGTGTTGTTCGGCAAGCGGACAGCGCCGATTAAATCGGCTCTTTGAGCAATATATCGACGCACCTTTGAAGTACGCTTATCCATAGTGCCGGAGGAGGTAATAAAGGCTATAACACCGCCCGGTCGCACCTTATCCAAAGTTTTCGCAAAAAAGTAATCGTGAATAAGGAAATTATGTTTGTTGTATTTCTTGTCAAGCAGCTTAAAATCTCCGAAAGGCACATTGCCGATTGCCACATCAAAGAAGCTGTCGGGAAGCTCGGAATTTTCATAGCCTTGTATGGCAACGGAATTTTTCTGATAAAGCTGCTGTGCAATTCTGCCCGTTATACTGTCAATTTCCACACCATACATTTTACTGTCGCTCATACTCTCCGGCATAAGTCCCATAAAATTACCGATTCCGCACGACGGCTCCAAGATGTTACCCTGCGTAAATCCCATATTGGAAAGCGCCTTATACATTGCCTTGATTACAACAGGCGGAGTGAAGTGTGCGGTAAGTGTTGACGCTCTCGCTTGCTCATACTCATCGGGGGAAAGAGTGGTGTATAGCTCCTTAAATTCCTCCGACCAATTTTCTTTGGTTTCATCAAAAGCGTCTGCAAGACCGCCCCAGCCGACATACTGTGATAATATCTTCTGTTCTTCGGGTGTAGCCAACCTATGCTCAAATTCAAGCTGATGCAAAAGATTTACGGCTTCAACATTCCTCTTAAATTTCTCTTTCGGTGTACCGTAACCGAGTTCATCATTTGTAATTTGGAAATTTCGTCTTTCCGACAACGGTATTTCGGGATATATAACCGTATTTTGCACTCTCTGCGGCTTTGCCTTTTGAAATTCCGCCGTTATCTGCGGCTTTGTCTGCTCGGCAATAATGCCTTTCACAAAATCTATGCTCTCACTTCGGAATATGGGAAAACCCGTACTGTTTTGAAAGGTTATATCCTTTAACGACACCTTGTTAAAGTCAGTATTTACGCTGTCTACAACAAATTTGCGGTCATCAATGGTAAGTTCCGTTCCGACAAGAATTTCGGCATTTTCCTCCGGCTCCGGTGTCTGCACTTCCGTCTGCTGTGTTTCTGCTTGCTTCGGCTCATTTTCCGTTTGCTGTGCCTGTTCGAGTATAATCTTATCTGCCGACAGCAGTCTGTGCGAATTTCTGTTTTCATCGGCAATTACAACATCATACCCTGCATAGAGCAGCTTGTTTGCGTATTCGTCAAGAATATGCTTCGGAAATCCGCACATTTTGTATGTGTTATCCTCAATTTGTTTTGAGGTTAAGACTATATCAAGCACCTGTGCCGCATTTTCCGCATCTTCACCGTAGCTTTCGTAAAAATCACCGAGAGGAATAAGGACAACGGTTTTTGAGCCGTTATCGTCTTTGTGAAGCTCTGCAAGATATTCGGAGAACGGCTGCTGCGGTTGATTTTCTTTTTCAAACCGTTCCTCGATTAAAGCTCTGTATAAAGCCATA
>NZ_JACRTE010000051.1 GCF_014385105.1 Qingrenia yutianensis
TATAAGAGAAGATATTGAAAAGAACTATAAAAAGAAAAATATCAATGACAGAGAACGGGCAATCTTGATTACATCTTTGTTATATGCAATGGACAAAATTGCAAAAACCTGCGGACATTATGATGCATACAGGAAAGGTGCGGAATTTGATAAACCTTTGGAATTATTAGTACCGTTAGCAGAAATGCACAATAATCCAAATAACAGGTGTTATAATGAGGATGCCAACAATTTGGTTGGAAGTATTAACGCAGATTTGGTTTATATAGACCCTCCATATAATTCAAGACAATATTGCGATGCATACCATTTGCTTGAAAATGTTGCACGGTGGGAAAAGCCGGAGGTTTTCGGTGTGGCAAGAAAAATGGACAGAACAAAATTGAAGAGTAAGTACTGTACCAAGAGCGCAGCAGAAGCATTTGAAGACCTTGTAGGAAATATTACCTCTAAATATATATTGCTTTCATACAATAATATGGCTGAAAAAGGTAATGATCGTTCTAATGCCAAAATATCTGATGAAGATATTTTGCGTATTTTAGAAAATAAAGGTACAGTAAAGGTGTTTTCTGAAAGCTATAAGCCGTTTACAACCGGCAAATCAGATATATCAGAAAATGAAGAACGCCTTTTCTTATGTACAGTGACGAATTAAGGAGCAAAAATAATGATACAATCACCATTGAATTATACGGGCGGTAAATTCAAATTGTTGCCACAAATACTGCCTTTATTTCCTAAAAATATAAATACTTTTGTTGATTTATTCTGTGGTGGTTGTAATGTTGGAATAAATATAGACTGCGAAAGCGTTATATATAATGATTTAGATGAAAATCTGTTGTATCTGTATAACACTTTTAAAAATTTAGATAAACAATCCGT
Organism: Qingrenia yutianensis; assembly: GCF_014385105.1. Lineage (NCBI taxonomy): Bacteria > Bacillati > Bacillota > Clostridia > Eubacteriales > Oscillospiraceae > Qingrenia > Qingrenia yutianensis. The sequence goes on from NZ_JACRTE010000051.1 coordinate 889, forward strand.
TTTTGAGTGGATATATGAAATAATCAATACATACGGCTTATCTCTCGTGAGTGATAAAGGATATGATTACTATAAATGTGATAGCAGCAAAGGATTAGGAGGCTATAATAAGGAGAGTTTCTTGAGGTTGCGAGCTGATTTTAATGAAAAAAAGAAAAAAGGCAACTACGATTATTACTATTATGTAATGTTGTATGTAATTATAGTTTATGCTTTCAATAATCAGATTAGATTTAATAGCAATGGTGAGTTTAATCTTCCTGTTGGCAAGCGTGACTTTAATAAAAAGATGCAGCAAAAGTTATCAGACTTTATAGATAAAATCAAAGAGCAGAACTGCAAATTTACTTGTCTTGATTTCCGTGAATTTGATATTGGTACGCTCGAAAACAATGACTTTGTATATGTCGATCCGCCGTATTTGATAACCTGTGCCACATATAACGAACAAGGCGGTTGGTCTGAAACAGATGAAAAAGATCTTTTGCGGTTTTTGGATAGCTTGAACGAAAAAGGCTTGCGATTTGCATTATCAAATGTTCTGCGAAGCAAGGGAAAAGAGAATACAATTTTGATTGAGTGGCTGGATAAAAATAAAGATAAATATAGAGCTGTAAGTTTAAATTACAGTTATTCAAATTCAAATTATCAAACAAAGGACAAGACATCAAATAGTGAGGAAGTTTTGATAATTAACTATTGAGGAGGGGCGAGATGGCTACAAAGATACCATATAAAAGTTTTTGTTGGAGCTTAGGTACAACGAGCTTCAGAACAAAAAATTTCAATAAAACCATTGAAGAACAATTGGGATTGTTGAATGAGTTTTGGCTTTGCCCGGATGTTCAAAATGAAGCGTGGACGGGTAATAATGTTTTGCAATCAAAGTATTATGACTTTATGAAAGAAAAAGGATTTGTAGAAGGAAATGCCGGAAACAAGCCGAAAGATGCACGAGAGAAAACATCCGGTTTGGTAGATATCGGGTTGATTGATGAAAACAGAAAATTAAGCGATGCCGGTAGAGCATTATTGCAAATCAGCTCCGAAAACGATTTTTCATCAGACAACCAATTTCAAATCCCAAAGGATAGTTTTATTTACTTAAAGCAACTGCTGAAAACCTCATATGCTGTAGAGGGACAAACTGTAAGACCGTTTTTAGTATTGCTTTATTTATTAAGTAAAATCGATTATCTGACACTTGATGAGTATACATATTTATTGCCTCTTTGTATTGGTGAAAAAGAAACTATTGAAATCAAAGCAGGCATTTCAATGCTACGAATGAATCGTACTACTATAGATGAAATTATAGTGAATAGATTGATGAATATGCCGAATTATATAGTGGCATTGGAATACTTGATTGAAAATGATGTGACAGAAGAATTGATATGTGTGCCATCCCAGTAAAAATAGACACAAAAAAGCTCCAAAAAA
>NZ_JACRTE010000052.1 GCF_014385105.1 Qingrenia yutianensis
GAGTTTAAGGGTGTAAATATGCTTGCAGACATTGGCAACGGCACAATGAATGTTATGTATATAAACGAGTGCAGACCGCTGGAAAAGAAATGCTTTACCGAGAAATACGGCACAAATCAATGTATTCTGCAAATCCGTGAGAATATTATGCGGCAGTTTGGGACAAAGGTTGACGATACAGTTATTGAGCGGTTTATCAGGACGGGTAAAGCGGATATAAGCGAGAAATATGCAAAGGTTATTCGAGATACCGTAACAGAGTATGTGAAAGGAATATTTCGCATACTTCGGGAACACGAATACGATTCCGAGCTTATGCGGCTGTATATCGTCGGCGGCGGTGGCTGTATGATAAAAAATTTCGGAGAATATGACACAAATAGAGTTATAATAAATACGGATATTTGTGCAACGGCAAAAGGCTACGAATATCTTGCCGAGCTTAAATTCCGAAGAAAAGGCGGTGCGGTATGAATAGAGAAATCGTAAATACAAATATTCGATTTAATCTTAACAATGCTGATGACATCAAAGCATACAACTATTTGCAAAATATGGACAGAAAAAAGTATAAATCATACACAAAAGTCGTTGTAATAGCTTTAATTGAACATTTTGAACGGCAACAAAGACTTGAAGCTGATTCATACCTTGAAACGAGAGAAAAAGAGGATATATTTTTACAAAAGGTACTTGATACCATAGAACAAGGACTAAAGACCGCCGGAAACATAAGCGGTCTTATACAGCTTTTATCTGCAAGCACAGTACAGCAACCACAAGTACAGCATAACATCGAAGAAGATACAGATGCTGCCCTGAACTTTGCGGATGGATTTTAACAGTAAATTTTATTAAAATACTGTTACGAAACAAGGTTTTGACAGAAAAACATACGGCAGTAACCACTACCTTTTAATCAAAAGTGCGGTTACTGCTATTTTTATGTTTTCTACTGTTAAACATAAAAATTCTAACAGAAAGAGGTATAAGAAATGACAGAAAACGAGAAAAAGCTGTTACAGGTACAGCACAGACTTGAAGAAGCACAGGCACGGGACAGAGCGAAAGAGAGAAACGCACGGACACGGCGGCTTATACAAGAGGGTGCTATTTTAGAGAAAGCGTTTCCTAAAGCTGTTAATATGGAGCTTGAAGATTTAAGCCAATATCTAAAAGAGAAGCTGGGGTAATATTTCAATGGAGCGTTCCGAGAAATCGGAGCGTTCCTCTTTTTTTATCCCGAAGGGTGCACTTACTCACCACTTGCCGTAGGCAAGCGGTGGTATGCTTCGGCTTATGCCTTTGCATCGTGCGCTCCTTTGGCGGAGGGCCAGCAGACAACGCAAAAATTGCATTGTCTGTAATGGTCGGCACATCTGCATTTTGCAGATAAATTGAAATAATAACATTATTCCAATTTGGTACAAGGTTGTACCACCGACCAAAGATAAAACCTATTTTATAGCTTTTATCTCAAATGTGCGTTATCTGCCTTGCAGCTTCCACCCACTTTCTTTTTTAGGAAAAGAAACAAAAACAGTCTGCACGGAGCAGACGGAAAGGAAAATCACTATGGCAATTTATCATTTGGAAGCAAAGGTCATTTCAAGAGGTGTCGGCAGAAGTGCCGTTGCAGCTTCCGCATATATGAGCTGTTCCAAAATTTTCAACGATTATGACGGAGTTCAGCACGATTACACAAGAAAGCACGGGCTTGTCTATGAGCAAGTTTTGCTACCGCCGCAAGCTCCGCCGGAGTGGAAAGACCGAAGCGTTTTATGGAATGCCGTTGAAGAAGCGGAAAAATCAAAGGACAGCAGACTTGCACGAGAATTTGTTGTTGCCTTACCTGTTGAGTTGAGCAAGGAACAAAATATATCGTTGCTGACCGAATATGTAAAGGATAGTTTTGTCGCAGACGGAATGTGTGCCGATTTTTGTATTCACGATACTGACGGACACAATCCACACGCACATATTATGCTGACCGTTCGACCGCTTGACAAAAACGGCAAATGGCAGAACAAAACCGAGAAAGAATATTTATGTATAAAAGACGGTGCAGAACAAGGTTTTACATCGGCGGAATTTAAGACGGCGCAGACTGATGGTTGGGAAAAGCAATATCAATATTTTGTCGGGAAAAAGAAAGTATATATGCCGCCATCGCAGGCAGAGGGATTGGAGCGTGTTTCAAAATATCCGAAAAGCACACGCTACGGCAGGCAAAACCCCATAACGGAGCGTTGGAACAGCGAGGAGCAGTTGCAAATATGGCGAAAAAACTGGGCGGATATTTC
>NZ_JACRTE010000053.1 GCF_014385105.1 Qingrenia yutianensis
CTTAAAAGCTCGCTGCGGCTTATTTTTCCGTCAGATAAGGCCTGCATAATTTCAGCCGCCGCTTTCTCCGAATCGGCATTTACCATATACACATCATTCTGTGCATCTATTTGCAGGTATCTGTCCGCCGCTGCGTCACCGTCTTTAAAGCAAGTCTTTGCCCACCAATCGCTCATAACCAGTCCGTCATAGTGCCATTCATCTCTGAGTACAGTGGTGTTAAGCTCATAATTTGCCGAACAAAATGCCCCGTTAAGCTGATTATACGCTGTCATCAGCATTTTTGTATTATTATCTTTAACGATCATTTCAAACGCTTTAAGATAAATTTCACGCAGCGCACGCTCCGATACTACGGTATTTACCTTACCTCTGTTAAATTCCTTGTTATTCACCGCAAAATGCTTTATAGTCGCGCTTATTCCGGCATTTTTTAATCCCCTGCACATACCGTTTGCTATTACTCCCGTAAGATACGGATCCTCCGACAAATATTCAAAGTTTCTTCCGCAAAGCGGCAGTCTGTGTATGTTTATTCCCGGACCGAGAAGTGCGTCAACCTTATATGCGTAAATTTCCATGCCCTCATAAGTATAGAGCTGTTCTGCCAGTTCTTCGTTCCATGTGCAGGCTATGAGCGTTCCGATAGGCAGACTTGAAGCGGCGTCTCCGTTGTCAAACCTTAATCCCGACGGACCGTCTGTCACGCACACAACGGGTATGCCGTAGTTTTGCAGTTCATATGTGACGCCGCCGATTGCTCCGCCGGTACCCGGACGTACCTTTGCGCTGTTCATGCCCTCGCCCTGTGAAAGGCACGCCAGTTCAAAATCTGTAAGCTGCGATGCAAATTCCTCTGCTGTGTATTTTTTTTCAAAAACATCTTTAAGCTTTATTCCTTTATCGCCTGTGAATTTGGGAGCATTTGTTTCAATCGTATGTGCTGTTCTTTTTTGTTCCTTTACCTCCTCATATTCCGCTTTTCCGTTTTTATTTGTCAGCCGTTTAAATGATACCGACGGAGCAGGCAGAGTATTTAAACGTTCAGTTATTGCCGTTTCTTCCTGCAAATATGTATATTCCTTTGCAGCGCTTCTTATGTCCGTACCTATATAGATATTATATTCGCCCTTTTCAAGAACAAAACACGATTTATTACCTGTTGTTCCGTCGTCATCATATGACGCCATGTCGGATATTTTAAATTCAATTTTTACCGTGTCGCTCTCCTGCGGATTAAGCTCAGCTGTTTTGGCAAACGCAACAAGTTCTCTTGACGGATGCGCAAGTTTTCCGCCGCACATCTCATAATATGCCTGTATTACTTCCTTTCCGGTACGGTCTCCGACATTCTTTACCGTTACCTCCGCAGTAAATTTATCGCCGATAACCTGCGGTTTTACAGTGTATTCAAAATTTGTATATGACAATCCGAAGCCGAACGGATACATAACTCTTTCCTTTGCAAAGGTTTCAAAATATCTGTAACCAACAAATATATCATCGGTATACACTACCTCGTCAACATTTTCAAATCCTTTGTATGACGGATAATCCTCTATGCTGTATGCAATGGTATCGGTGAGCTTTCCCGACGGATATCTTTTTCCGCAAAGAACGTCCGCAGCTGCCGCGCCGCCCTCCTGACCGCCGTGCCACACATACATAACCGCATCAACATTAAGCTCCTCAGCCCATGCCATATCTATAATATTTCCGACATTAAGCACAACGCAGACATTTTTAAAATATTTTGTAAGCTTTTCAATCATCGTATATTCTTCGTCGGAAAGCGCATAGCTGCCTTTATCGGGCGTATTGTCCTTTGATTCACCCGCTGTTCTTCCGATAATCATAATTGCTTTTTCAGACTCTTTTGCGGCTTTTTCCACAATTTTATCGTCCAAAACCGCTTCTTTCTGCGACCACGGCTGAACCCAGCCGTCTCCTGCGTCAAACGGATTTTGTTTAATCCATTTATCGTAAAATTTTTCTATTTCTTCATTCAGAACAACGTGGTTCAGCTTTTTAAGACTACCAAATATATTTGTGACATATTCTGTATTTACCATGCCGCCCGAACCTGTTCCGCTTTTGTAGTAAGCTCTCATAAGTCTGCCGAACACAGCGACGCTGTCACCCTTTCTGAACGGCAGCATGCCGTTGTTTTTAAG
>NZ_JACRTE010000054.1 GCF_014385105.1 Qingrenia yutianensis
CCCGTCGCTGCACGACCACGATGGCGACAGAAAGAAAAAGGGCTCGCGCCCGGGAGGGAGCTCGCCGCGGCCGTTGTTCTGGTCCGGCGACGCTGTCGTCTCCCTCCCCTGTGTGCGGCGCACCCTGAGCGAGTCGAGAGAGAAACGACCCCCAACAACCAGCCATCGAAAAGAGTGCGGCCCCCCCCTTTATTTGAAATGCCCTCCTCCTTCGTCCCCATTCCTTCCTGGTGTGGCCTCATGGCCGCAGCAGCGGGAGAGCGGGGCGAGAGTCGTCGTTGGGCGTTTCCGGGGGGGGTTTTTGCCATGTGAAAAGCCAAAGTAACAATAACCGTTGTTCATATGACGACGACGACGACGACCACGCTAGTGTGCGTTGTTGCTTCTACCTGGTTGATCCTGCCAGTAGTCATATGCTTGTCTCAAAGATTAAGCCATGCATGTGTAAGTACAGGCCGACTTAAGGCGAAACCGCGGACGGCTCATTAAATCAGATATAACTCATTGGATCTCTGCTGAACCGCAATACTTGGATAACTGTGGTAATTCTAGAGCTAATACATGCCTTTGTAGTCTCCGACCGCGAGGGAGGAGCGCTTTTATTAGACAAAAACCCTCGGCAGCCGGTTCCCGCAAGGGGCAGGCCGCACACATCTTGGTGAATCAGAATAACTTTTGCCGAGCGCACGACCCCTCCCGTAACCCGGGTTGGGTCGGCGCCGCGTCCTGCAGGCGTCTGCCTTATCAGCTCTCGATTGTAGGTTAAACGCCTACAATGGCTATCACGGGTAACGGGGAATCAGGGTTCGATTCCGGAGAGGGAGCCTGAGAAACGGCTACCACATCTAAGGAAGGCAGCAGGCGCGCAAATTACCCACTCCCGGCACGGGGAGGTAGTGACGAAAAATACTGTTGCGAGCCCCGAACGGGGCCTCGCAATTGGAATGAGTACACTTTAAATCCTTGTACGAGGATCGAGTGGAGGGCAAGTCTGGTGCCAGCCGCCGCGGTAATTCCAGCTCCACTAGCGTATATTAAAGTTGTTGCGGTTGAAACGCTCGTAGTTTGACTTCTGCTCCGGACCGGCCGGGAAACCCTGGTGGAGGTCCGAAGCGTTTCTAACGTGCAAATCGATCGCCAGAGCTGAGTATAGGGGCGAAAGACCAATCCAACTATCTAGTAGCTGGTTCCCTCCGAAGTTTCCCTCAGGATAGCTGGCACTCGCATCGAACGAGTTCCATCCGGTAAAGCGAATGACTAGGGGTGTTGGGGACGAAAGAACCTACAATGTAATAGTCAGAAACTCCGTGCTGATGCTGACAGACGAAAACATTAAAAACATTCCTTACTGAAGTGCTAAATGACATTATAAACATAAATTCACTGAACAGCTACCTAACCGGAGACTAAATATCCATTATGCAGAACTCAAGCTCACAGGGCAGGACAATAAAACTTCTTTTTCTAACTTATTATTTTTATTATAGGCTTTAGATCGATCCGCGCGACGCCAGTTAACACGTTGGCGCCATTGTTAATGTTCTTTATGTTATTCTACTTTTATGGAAATATACATTTATTAAACGCATGTCAGCTGGCAAGTATCATTGTAAATATCATTTTATTTTATTTTCCTATACATATGTATTTAATAAAAGTATGGCTCAGTTAACACGTTGGCACCGTTGTCAATATTATTTCTTTCTCTCTGTTTGTTCGTACACACACACACATACACACACAAACACAAATACACACACACACATACATACAAACACAAACACACACGCATACATACAAACACAAGCACACACATGCATACAAACACACACACACACATACAATCACAAACACACACACGTACAATCACAAACACACACACATGCAAACACAAACAAACAAACACACACACACATACAAGAACAAACACACACAAACACAGACACACACACAAACTCACACACAAACACACACACATACACAAACACAAAGACACACACACACACACACACACACACACACACACAAAGACACACACACATTTCGATTAACAATCCCTTGATTCTATGACAA
>NZ_JACRTE010000055.1 GCF_014385105.1 Qingrenia yutianensis
TTGCGGAGGTAGACAAAAATGAGTGAATTTAATAAAAATCTATATATGGTAAAAGGTATTTTTGTGCAAGACGAAACAGAACCGATAGTAACAGGATTTTACTATATAGATGAGCACGGCAGACATTTTATTATCGGCGATGATTTCGGGCATTACGAAACAAATCCGTACACGCTTTGCAGGTGTACAGGTATTAAATTAAAAGATAGTGATTATTTACCGTTTGAATACGATGTTTTTTCATACAATGAGCCGCTGTCAGATAAATTCTGTTTCGGATATTTTGAATTTAATCAATATCTGACGCAATGGGTGCTGGTTACAAATAACGAAACGCATCAATATCGCACATTAAACAAGTGTAATAATTTAATTTTCACGGGTCGAAATGTTCTATTAAAAGATAATGATATGAATTGGTTTGTTGAATATTCAAAAAAAGAATTTGAAAAATCAAAATCCAATGTTATTGACAATTCATATTGCCCGTCAAAATTTAGGAGGTAGACGAAAATGAATGAGCGTGAAAGATTGATTAAATTGATTGATGATTTTGGTGACGATGTAGCACTTTGCGATGTATGCAACCGTCCACGAGAAGATTGTGAGGGATGTACTAACGAGCAACTTGCAGATTACTTGCTTAAAAATGGCGTAATTGTACCGCCTGTTAATGTTGGCGGCATAGTCTGGGTAATATACAACAAGTGCGTTATGTCTGCAAATGTTTTGGCAGTTTACGTAGATAAAAGCGGAGGAATGTTTGATTTGAAAATATTAACTGAGGGACTTAAATCTATTGTAAATAAAGATTATACATTCGATATGGTTTACACAACCAAAGAACAGGCAGAAAAAGCATTGAAAGGCGGTGCGGAGTAATGAAAGTGTATCCGTTAATTGAAGAGCGCAAATATCATTTGAGTATTGAAACCGAACTATTTTATTTTGATGTATATCCAGCTTGGCACGCCGTTTACGATAAAAAGCAAGATATGTTTCGTGTTGGTGTTGCAATAAAAAAAGGAGACAGAAAATATCATATTTTCCACGAGCTTTTTGCCGAATGGGACTATGCAAATAAAGATGTGGCATTTGAAGAAGCGAAAAAGTGTTTATATGAGATTATTGCAGAAATTGGAACACAACTATTGGAAGCTACGAAAGGCGGTGCAACAAATGAATAACAGATACATATGCAGAGGAAAGCGGAAAGATAATGGCGAATGGATTGAAGGATTTTATGCCTGTCAATCCAACCATTCTTGCATTGCGTCTACGCTGAAATATCAACATTTCATTTACAAAGATGTGTGTATGGATATTGGTTTGGGCGGGCTTGCAGATTTTGAAGTTATCCCCGAAACCGTTGGGCAATGCTCGGGAGTTCCCGACAAGAACGGCAAGCTGATGTTTGTGGGCGATGTTGTAAACGCCTTGTTTGATTTTGAAATGCCGATAAAATCAGTATGTGTTTTCAAAGATGGTTCATTTGGGCTATTAGCAAAACAGCACGGCGTCGAACATTTTCACGCATTTACCTCAATATGCAACGTCAAATATGAAGTAATCGGCAATATCCACGATAATGATTTGCTGGAGGCAGAGAGATGAACAAACAACTCGACATATTCGGAAATGAGGTTAAAAATGTTTCCAAACGCAACAATACGGACAAACAAAAGCGGAATTGGGAAAATGCATTTCAAAGGTGGTCTAACAAAGAATTTTGGCAAACAAATTCATACGGTAAATGCGGTTACGGCATTATGTGTGATTATTGCGAGGATAATTCATACGGGCACCCGTGCGTAAGAGCATTAAATCAAATGTGCCGAGAAAAACGCATAAAAATTGATTATTCAAAACGAGAATTTGAAGATATTTGGAACGGAATATTTGTGAATGAAAGTGGAAAATGAGGAGTGATACAAAATGAAAGAATTATCAAAATATCAATGCGAATACTGTCAAACTGATTATATGAAAAA
>NZ_JACRTE010000056.1 GCF_014385105.1 Qingrenia yutianensis
TAATCTATATTATCTAAGCTAAAATATTATGTTGAGCAGAAATAGACAACGCCTTATAATACTTGATTTGTCTATTTTCTTTCTCAACATAATATTTTCTATAAAATCTATCTACCTAAATTTTGGAGCCATTCCAAAAGGTTTTTGTTTTCCAACCATATAGGTAGAACAGGCGTTTCCGTTTTTCCCAAGGTGTTTAAAGCAGATATCTTCATTGACATATCGGCATGTGCATATATCTGGGTGGTTTCAATACTTACATGTCCTAAAATGTCTCGAATATATATTATATCAACTCCGGCCTGCAACATATGCATTGCTTTCGAGTGTCGCAACACATGTGGTGTAACATGTGTTTTGAACAGAGGATCTTCCTCTTGAGCCATTTTGCAATATTTATCTAATATATACATCACTCCAAAACGTGTAAGTTTGTTTTTGTTTCGGTTTGTGAAAACCGGATAACATTTAGCGGATTCGTCTAATAAATGATTCTCTTTTAAATATATGTGTAAATTGTTAGCGGTGTTTTTTAGTAAGGGAACATCCCTTGTTTTTCTTCCTTTGCCAAGTAGTCGTACAAATTCGGGAGATTCAAAACGAATATCGCTCGGTGTCAAATCTATGATTTCCTGTACCCTTGCACCTGTATCATACATTAAACTGAGTAAAGCTAAATCTCGTCTGCCATGTTTGGATTGAACATCAGGTTGTTTTAGAATAAGTTTAATTTCATCCTTTGTAAGGTAATTAATACTTTTTGTAGTATGTTTCTTCGCAGGAATATTTAATACTTTCTTGCACAACAAGATATTTTCGGGAGATTCTGCTTGAACATATTTAAAAAATGAGCGTAAAGCCATAAGCCGTTGATTACGTGTGTTAGTACAAGATAGGCGTTCTTTCTCTATGTATTCCAGAAAATCAAAAATAATCTCTTGATTTACTGATTTGAAGGAGATTTTTTCGACGGGAATACCTTTTTGGTCACGGCAATATTTTAAAAACAACTTAAATGTGTCGCAGTATGATGCTATTGTATTTTTACTAACATTTTTATAATTGGGCAGATATGAAGTCAAGTACTCAGAAAGAAATTCTGGGAAATCTTTTTTAACCAAGATAATCACCTACTTTCGGAATAACCGAGTTGAATGGCTCCATTTTTTGAGTAATAAGACTGAACTGCTCATATGTTAAATGCAAGTATTCTTCTGTCATATAAATATTTTCGTGTCCCATATAGGCTGACAAATATGGTAGCATTGAATTTGTGTTTACACCATCTTCGATCCATTGTTGTAATCGGTGCACAGCATATGAATGTCGCAAATCGTGCATTCTCGGACCATTACCACGACCGCCATGCATTATTCCGGCCTTCCAAAGTATGTTTCTGAATTTCGTGTATATGCATTTTTCGCTTAGTGGATCTCCATGTACATTTGTAAACAACAGCGCATCCGTGTCTGAATTATTATGTACAATATTTATGTATTCAATAATGTGTTTTAATACATCCTCAGACATTGGAACATATCTACTTTTTCCGTATTTTGATTTTTCGATATATAGCGTTTGATTTTTAATATTTATGTCACGGATGTGAAGATTGATTGCTTCAGCGCACCTTAGTCCACAATAGTATAATAATCTAAAAAATAAAGGAACAACTAAATGGGTATATGTACTTTTCTTTTTTGGATATCGATCAGCAACTTCGAAAAATTCATTGATTTCAATAACGGAAAAAATATATGGCTTAAAAGCATGAGACTTTTTTGGTATTTCAAAATTACAATAGGATTCCATACCCATGTGTTCACAATATTTAGCAAACTCCCTTATAATAATTAAGCGTATCCTAATTGCCGTCTTCCCAGATTTGATGGACAGAAAAAAGTGTGATATAATGAAATGGACGCAAACAAATTCAAAATCACAGGAGGAATTTTTATGTCAATCAAAAAA
>NZ_JACRTE010000057.1 GCF_014385105.1 Qingrenia yutianensis
ACTATAAAGATGCACTCGGTCATAGCTGGGATAAAGGACACAATGTTACCGACGCAACCTGTGACGGCGAGGGCGTAATTGAATACAACTGCTTAAACTGTAATGAGAAGATGATCAAGGCAGAAAGCGCAAAAGGACATACTCCGGGCAAATCGGCAACCTGTACAGAGCCGCAGACCTGCGTTGAGTGCGGAGCAATTTTAGAATTGCCGAAAGGACATTCATATAAAACAAAAACCGTAAAGCCTACTTGCACATCAATGGGCTATACAGTATATTCGTGTAAAGACTGTGATAACACCTATGAGGGTGATTATATAGATAAAATGCCGCATAATTATGGCGAAAAGGTTACAGAGCCGACCTGCACGGCAATGGGATATACAACATATACCTGTGCGGATTGCGGTGATGAATATGTGTCCGACTATACGGACAAGATTGCTCATAACTATGCAAAGGATGTAACGGAGCCTACTTGTACGAGTGTAGGATTTACGACATACACTTGCGTCGACTGCGGAGAAACATATAAGGCAGACTACACAGATGTGCTTCCGCATAACTATAACAAAAAGACCGTAGAGCCGACTTGTACGGAACACGGATATGCAGTATTCACTTGCCCGGACTGCGGAAAGTCATATATCGGTGAGTACACCGATGTTAAAAAACATCATTATACAAAGGTTGTAACACCGCCGACGTGTACAGAGATGGGGTACACGACATATACTTGTGATGACTGCGGCGATAGCTACAAGGCTGACTATGTTGACAAAGCTGCTCACGATTATACAAAGACTGTAACTGCTCCGACTTGCACAGCTCTCGGATATACTGTCTATGAGTGTAAAAACTGTGATTATAAATATATCAGCGACTACACCGATAAAGTCAATCACAGTTATATTGCCGATGTAACAGAACCGACTTGCACAGCATCCGGATATACCGTCTACACTTGCGAGAACTGCGGTAAAATCTATACAGCGGACTACAAAGATATGACAGGGCATAAACCGTCGGAATGGATAATTGATGAACCTGCCACAATTGAGCGAGCGGGCGAAAAGCATATTGAGTGCTTAACTTGTGGTGAAGTTTTATCAAGAGCAGCAATTCCGCAGTTAGTTGAAAAAGACCGCACGGACGAGGACGGTAATTCAAAAGTCGGTGATTTCTCTATCCTTGTAACCAACGCAAACGGCAAACCGATTTTTGATAGTGAGATTTCTATTGATATCAATGACAATGTAACTATTAAATTGCCAAGCGGCAGACTTCTTGATTATGCAGACCAAACAATTATAACTGCAATGAACACAGATTCACAGCAACCGAAATCGGAGTTACAGATTTTTATCTATGATGTAAACAATAATGCGGCAACAGGCAAAACCGATGAAAACGGTCAGCTTAAAGTTCCGAACAATAAAACCTCTACCGGTGATAACAGCGGTACGGTAGGCAAAGATGACGAGGATAAAAAGAATACATTTGTCGTAAAGGCTACCGACAAAATGAATGTCGTTATTCCGAATTGTGAGGTTTACATTGGTGAGAGCAATAATATTGTAGTTGACTTGCCGGAGGGTATTAAACCTACAAGTGAATATCCTGTTATAATCACAGTAACAGACCAGCACGGACAGCCGCAGCAGGGCATTACTGTTATAACGCTCGGAGATGCGGACTACATCGAAAAAGGCGTAACCGATATGTTCGGAAAAATCACATTGCCGACAGCAAAAGACGGTTTTACGGACGATACGGGTAAAGTACGCATTGATGGAATGTATGTGTTTGTCAATGACGAAAACGGAGCTATCGAAAATGCTTTTATTATTTCTGATACCTCCATTTTAGTTTAAGTTTATACCACCGGTCTGTTCTTCCTCCGGTCCGGTATTTTGTAATTTTTCAAGTTTTTCTCTTGCCCAATCCGGCAAATTAAGA
>NZ_JACRTE010000058.1 GCF_014385105.1 Qingrenia yutianensis
TACGACGCAGGGGTACGGCTTACCGAAAATGAAGCGAATGAGCTTCTTGAAGGCTACACAAAGGAATCGCTTGAAAATATGCACGCAGCGGTGCAGAAAAGATTAAAAATGTGTGCTGAAAACGAATCGGCTAATATCAACAACGGAAAGAAGAAATAACGAATCATTAAAATTTAATATCCTCACGAGGTGTCGGCGACGCTTTCAGTTACCCGATTGGAGCGAGAAAACAGTGATAAGATTTTTTGATATGTTTTCAGGCATTGGGGGCTTCAGAGCAGGGCTTGAAAGAGCAGGCGGATATAAATGCGTCGGACATTGCGAGATTGACGCATTTGCAAACAGGAGCTACAATGCCGTATTTGATACTGAAAATGAGGTGTTTTTTGATGATGCAACAAAAATTAATCCAAAGGACATCCCGGACTTTGATATCCTTTGTGCGGGATTTCCCTGTCAGGCGTTTTCTGTCGCCGGCAGAAGACGCGGCTTTGAAGATGCCAGAGGTACGCTCATCTTTGAAATTGTCAGAGTGCTTGGAGAAAAGCGACCTAAATATTTTTTACTTGAAAATGTTCCCGGTCTGCTTAACCATGACGAAGGGCGGACTTTTACGCAAATCCTCATTGCGTTATCAGACCTGGGGTATGGTATCGAATGGCAGGTGCTTAACAGCGCGGATTTCGGTGTTCCCCAAACCCGGAAAAGAGTGTACCTTGTCGGATATTTTGACGAAAGATGTGCCGGAAAAATATTACCTTTCACAGAGTGCAACCCTCAGACTGTTAAACAAATCCTTGGCGGAAATCAGGGACAAAGAGTGTACAATCCCGAAGGACTCGGAATAACGCTTGCGGCAAATGCAGGCGGACAGGGCGGAAAGACAGGTCTTTACGATGTTTCCTGCATTGATATGAATGAGGAGCCTGTATTGACACGGCTCGTTCGATGTATCAAAAGCCGATATAACAGCGGAATCACAAAAAGAAAGGGAGAAAACTCTGCCATTATTGAAGGCGTTATGCCGTGCTTAACACCCGGCAAGCTGTATAAAAGGCAAAACGGCCCTCGTTTTCGTGGTGAGGACGGTCTGATGTTCACTATAACCGCAACAGACGGACAAGGTTCAATGTATTCCCCGTTTAACATTCTCAGTGTCACCGGCACTCCGTCTCCCATATTAAGTGATGTTATTGCCTGTGCAAACTGCGCTTGACTCATATTAATTTCTATGTACGGTAATGGTTCTGCAAAGTATCTGTCACAACTCAAATCTCTGTCCATATATGCAGGACTTATCCGCAGTGTAATAATGTCGCTATGCTTTATTGAGCTTCCGAATAGTGCTGTCTGACCGCCGCATTGACTTCTGCCGATATACAAATTTGCAAAGCTCGGATGCTTTACTTTTTCCGCCATTGTATCACCCCTTTTATTTAATCCGTATTGTCTGCCCTTTATACGAATATGTTTTCTGTCTGCGGTTCATAGGATTGTTCACATAGGTCTGTTTCCTTTTCCGCTTATCTTTATATCCGCTTATACCGTACTTCTCAATAAATTTGGCATTGATAATCAAACAAAGAATTTTATCATCTATAACGCCGTCCTCGGTCAGATCGTCTTCCGCAAGACCTGTTTCCATTCCTGCAAGCATTCTGA
>NZ_JACRTE010000059.1 GCF_014385105.1 Qingrenia yutianensis
TAGCATCAATAAAATGATACTTATCTTCTATAGTTTTGAAAATATGCCGACGGATTTTTTTAATACATCAATGACCTCATCTTTCTCGGCAAGCTGCTTGCGAAGCGAGCGTATTTCCGCTTCAAGCTCACGCTGACGCTTATCAATGCGGTTTTGACGATCGGTTGCACCGGGCTGAAAGCCAGCACGCTTAAGCCATGATTTGAGAGTTTCAACACATATACCGAGTTCGGCGGCAACTTCCTTTGAAGGTCGCCCCTGTTCGGTAACCATCTTGATCGCGCCGCTTTTGAATGCATCGTCATAACGAGGTGGCATTGTTCATTTTTTGATTGACATAAAAGTTCCTCCTGTGGTTTTGGATTTGTTTGTGTCCATTTCATTATATCACACTTTTTTCTGTCCATCAAATCTGGGAAGACGGCAAAGCGCTGTCTGCCGAATACGAAGCGGAACAGGAACAGCTTGAAGCAGAAATTACAGCACAGCAAACAGAAATCGAAGGCTATGAGCTTGACAGCGATAAAGTAAGTCAGTTTATGGAGCTTGCAAAGAAATATACCGATTTTTCCGTACTTACTGTACCGATGATAAATGAGTTTATAGACAAGATTATAGTACACGCTCCCGACAAATCAAGTGGAGTGCGAGTGCAGGAGGTTGAAATATTTCTTAATTTTATAGGTAATTTTGAATTGCCTATACCGGAGCCTACACCGGAAGAATTAGAGGAGTTGAAAAAAATACAGCTAAAAAGAAAAAGGAACAGAGAGGCAGTCAATCGTTATCAGACAAAAATGAAAGAAAAACGAAGACTTGCCGCGCAACAGGCAAAGGAACAGAAAAAAACAGTTGATGAAGAATCGGCATAAAACTTAATCATTAAGGCGGTTTGCAAATTTAAGCAGACCGTCTTTTCTTATGCGAAAATTTAATTTTGGAGGTACAATATAATGAACTTTACAAATAACCAACCTATAATTATAGGAATAGACCACGGTTACGGCAACTGCAAAACAAGAAACTGTTGTTTTAGGTCGGGTGTGGCATCGTATGACAAAGAGCCTACATTTAAGGAAAGTCTGCTTGTGTATGATGACAAGTATTATCTTGTCGGCGAGGAACATAAGGAATTTTTATCAGATAAAATAGCAGATAACGATTATTATATTTTAACTCTTGCGGCTGTTGCAAAGGAGCTTAATATCCGGCACATAACTTCTGCAAAGGTACATATCGCCGCAGGGCTTCCACTCACTTGGGTAAGCGAGCAGAAAGAAACCTTTAAGGCATACCTTATGCAGAATGAAACGGCTGATTTTATTTTTAGGAATATATCCTATCATATCGAAATCACAGGGGTTGATATATTCCCGCAAGGCTTTTCCGCAGTGGCGGACAGACTTCGAGAGTTTAAGGGTGTAAATATGCTTGCAGACATTGGCAACGGCACAATGAATGTTATGTATATAAACGAGTGCAGACCGCTGGAAAAGAAATGCTTTACCGAGAAATACGGCACAAATCA
>NZ_JACRTE010000061.1 GCF_014385105.1 Qingrenia yutianensis
GAAACTTATCTTGTCAAAAGAAAACTTTAAGAACAAACTGTGCGATAAAAGCGGTCAGGGGGCTTTGGACACAGCTGTGGTCGTGCTTATCAGCATAGTTTTGGGCGCACTCATACTTGCCGGGCTTTACGCTTTGCTTGATGACACGGTACTCCCGACATTGACTACCAAAATTCAGGAAATGTTCAACTATACAAACTAAAATGGAGGCTGCGTGATGAAAGATAAAAGTTTAACAGACATAAATAAACTGTGGGAATATGTGTGCAACGGAAATGTTGAAAAATTAAAGGAATACTATACAAGCGGCGGCAGCGCCAATAAGCGGTATTCCAAATTCGGAGAAGAACATTCTCTGCTTATGGGAGCGTTTCGCAACAATCAATTTGAAACTGTGGAGTATCTTATGTCAGAGGGTGAGAGGCTGTCTCCGAAAGAAACAACTGAAATTAAAACCGAGCTGCAAAAGCTTGGACTTATGCAGAAACTTGCGGAACCGGAAGAACAGGAATCTGATATGGATATGCCCCTATGGTATAATAAAGACAAACGGTGAAAGCCGCATAAAATCAAGGGTTTAGCCATTTGTCTTGTTACATTTCAGTTCTTTTTCCAACCCGAAATTTACAAGATTTTCGTCTTTAATAACGGTAATGTTAAGTTAAAGACAAAAGTTATACCCTGCAAAAGGAGGTCAAAATTTAATAAAATATCAACTGAGAACGCTTTATAACAAACCATAAGGCGTTCTTTTTTTATGTAATCACACACGGAAAGGAGGCACAACAATGTCGATACAATTTGAATATTTTTACGGAAGTCAAGCGGAGCAGTTTTCGTTTTACCGTATTCCCAAAGTCTTGTTTACAGATGAAACGCTTGCCGGAATATCTGTGGAAGCAAAGGTCTTATACAGTTTTATGCTCGACCGGATGAGTTTATCGGTTAAAAACTGTTGGTTTGACGAGGAAAATCGTGTATATATTATCTACACCATTGATGATATTTTGAGCGATTTCGGTTGTGCAAGGCAAAAGGCATTAAAGCTGCTTGACGAGCTTGAAAACGGAATCGGACTTATTGAACGCAAACGACAGGGGCTTGGCAGACCGAACATAATCTATGTAAAAAACTTTATACATAACCCAAAAGAAAAGCGGTATGAAAATCAAAATACCGAAAGTATGAATATCGAAAATCAAGAAGTATTAAATTCAAACTTACAGAAGTATGAAAATCAAACTTCTGCAAATATGAAAATCGAAATTCAAGAAGTTCCGAAATCATACTCAAATAATACTAATAATAACTATACTGATTTTAACGATACTGAAAAGAATAATACTGAATCGAGCGATACTGAAATCATA
>NZ_JACRTE010000062.1 GCF_014385105.1 Qingrenia yutianensis
ATGTTCTCCGAAATGCGAAAGCAAACGGATACATTGAGCCTGCTTCCTTTATGGAAAGAATGAATGAAATTGCATCAAAAACCGCAAAGCTGAAAAAAGATAAAAAATACCTACTCGGAAACGATGAGTGCGAGCAAATAAGAAAGCAGACCGAAATTCTTTCAAACTATATAACGGCAACCGGACCGATAGGGGAGTTCGACAAAAAGACTTTCAAAAAAACAGTCAAAAGAATTACGGTCAGCAGAAATAAGGAAATAACCTTTGAACTCATAAACAGTCTGAAATTAAAATTTGAATATAGCGAGGTGGAATGAAAATGGCTAACAGATATATCCCATTCGGATATGAAATTGTGGACGCACAGGTGGTTATTATCGAAAGAGAAGCCGAAGTAGTCAGAAATGTGTTCAGTCTGTATGTGCAGGGTAATTCATTAAAGACAATTTCGGAAAGGCTTAATATGATGCCGATAAGCTATGCCGGTGATGATCGCAAATGGGATAAGAATATGGTCAAGAGAATGCTTGAAAATAAAAAGTATATCGGCGATAAAGACTATCCGGTAATCATACCGCCCGAAACTGCCGAGCTTGCATTGAAATGCAAAGATAAAAAGTGCGTCGAGATAAGTGAAAACGATAAAATAAAGCTTGATATGTACCGTGCGAAAGCGTGCTGTGCAATCTGCGGTGCGAAAATGAAACGGAGTCATGCAGGTTCCGGGGAAAGGCGAAGAATATACTGGCAGTGTACGAATGCGGAATGTGACGGAAACCGACACCTGTTCAGAGAAAAAATACTGGACAATATGCTGCTGGAGCTGTTAAACGAACTTACGGATAACCTTGCAAATATAGATTATGCCGAGGACAGAGATTATGAAAAAAATATCGAAGTCATAAGGCTGACAAATGAAATGAATGAACTAATACAAAAGCCGGATACAGATTCGGGTGAGGTAATAGATAAGATTATGGAGCTTGCGTCAGCAAAATTTAATATATGCGAGGCAGGAGATAATTCTGCAATAACGGAAAAAATCAAGTCGGAACTTGCCATACTTCCAAAACAGACAACTGTTGACGGGCGTGTAGCCGATAAGGTGATAAAGTCAATAAAAATGCACCCGGACAAGCATATATGGGTGCAGCTTATAAACGGAAAGGTGTTTGAGAAAAAAGAAAGCATATTGTAGAGAGGATAATTGATATGGATGTGAGATATGTTCAGGAACAAACAATACCGGAAACCGAGGTAATAATAATACCTGCGACCAAAAGCCCGAAGGAAAAGAAAAAGCAG
>NZ_JACRTE010000063.1 GCF_014385105.1 Qingrenia yutianensis
TGCCGTATTCGTCACTGCTTCCGATAAGACGCGTATCGTCGTCCGTTTCAACCGTAACGGTAACGTCCTTGTTCGTAACGGGGTATGCGTCGTTGTTAAACGTGCCGTCGGCATTTTTGGACGGATTTGTGCTTACAGCGTATCCTTCCGTGCCGTCAGCGGGGATTTTTGTGCCCTCTTCACGGTTTGTAACCCAGTTTGTGCCGTCAAATTCGTCGTAGCTGTAGCTCCATTTAACGCTTGTGATTTTCGGAGCCTTTTTGTCAAGCTCGGTGATTGTTATTGTAAGGTACGAAGAACGTCCCTCGGTGTCGTGGATTTTAAATGTGTAGTTGCCGTTTTCGTAGAATACAAAGCTGTTTTTGTTTCCGTCTTTGTCAACGACGGGTTTTGTCATACCGCCGTAGGTCACGAAAATTTCCGACTCTTTACGAGCCTCGTCCATAGGACTTGTCGGAACTTCGGGTTTGCTGAACGTTATCGAAACAACCGACGGGTCGGTCAACGCGTCTGCGGTGTATTCAAGCGTCGGGGGAGTTTTGTCAATGTTTGCAACCTCTGCCGTCTGACTTCCCGTGTTGCCGTATTCGTCCGCAAAGTACACACCAACCGTTCCCGATTTTGTAAACGTTATAACCGAGGTGTTGTAGTTTACGCTGTAATCCGCCTCTGTGAGAGGTGCGAGCGGTTCAACGCCCGTAATTCTCACGTTTGAGTTTCCGCTGAAAATAAGCGTTGCGTTTACGGGACGCGAGGTGTATTCCTTGGTGCTGTAAGCAACCTCTGCCGCGGGAACTGTTTTGCTGATGTTCTTAACGTTAAAGCTCTTAACCGATTTGTTGCCCGCGTCGTCCAAAAGGGTTATGCTGTATGTGCCGTTTTTGCTTATTTTGCCTGTGTATTCGGCAAATTTAACATTAACGCCGTCAACTTCTTTTTTATATTCGTTTGTCTTTGTGAGTGCAGCTTCTTCACTGCCCGTGAGCGTAACCGTTCCCGGACCGCTCTTTGCGTCGGACACTGTGATGTTAACGTCAATATCCTGATTTGTTTTCGCGGTTGACGAGAGCGTGTAATCAATCGCACCGGGTTCGACGTCGAAGTTTGCGAGCGACACGTTAACGTCCGCACGGTAGTTGTATTTGTCTTTGAGATTGAATGTAAACGAGTTTTGGTAACTGCTTAATTCTTTCTCGCTGCTTCTGTTGTTGTTTGTAACCGCAAGACCTCTTTCACCGCCTCTGCCGT
>NZ_JACRTE010000064.1 GCF_014385105.1 Qingrenia yutianensis
GGAAGATATATCGAGGTGTTCGGCGGAGGAGCTTCTGTTCTCTTTGCAAAGATGAAAGAAAGGTTTGAGGTGTATAACGATTTTAACGGCGACCTTGTAAATATGTTCAGATGTGTAAAGGAAAGGCCGCTGGCGTTAATCAAAGCCTTAAATTTTTTGCCGCTTCACAGCAGGCAGGAGTTTAGTATACTGCAAAACTTCTTAAACGGCGAGGAGCCGGAATATCCGTATATGCAGGAAGAATTGCAGACGGCAAACGAGTATTTTAACAAACGGGATGCAGAGGAAATCGTAAAGATTTTAACAGAGAAATCGCAGCTTTACGATGTGGAGAGGGCGGCAGCCTTTTACAAGCTCATAAGATACAGCTACGGCAGCGGAGGCAAAAGCTTCGGCGGCCAGCCCGTAAATCTTTTGAGTACACTGGAAACGCTCTCTGCGGCGGCATTCAGGCTGAGAGAGACTGTGATTGAGAATAAAGACTTTTTGAAAGCCTTATAAAACAGTACGACAGATACGAGTCGTTTTTCTATCTTGATCCGCCGTATGTTGAAACGGAAGGTCATTATATGGTGGAGTTTCCGAAAGAAGACCATGTCAGACTGTATGACACCTTAAAAGAAATTAAGGGCAAATTTTTATTGTCGTACAATGACTGCGAATTTGTTAAGGAACTGTATAAGGACTATACGATTGTTGAGCATACCCGTGCAAACTCTCTTGCCCACAGATACGATTCAGGTAGCAGGTTCAAGGAGCTGCTGATCGCAAACTACGATATAAACGAAAGAAGAAAAAACGAACCGATACAATTAAGTTTATTTGGAGATGGTGATTATGAGTTTAACTATTTACAGGACTACAGGTACAAGAGGCCGAATCACACTACCGTTTTTATTCCGAGAACTATTGAGGAAAATAGGACATAACACATACATCAAAGTTGTGTTTGACGGTGTTCGGCTGATTATCACACCTATGGTGGAAAGCGGAAAATTCCTGCACGAGTACGACGCAGGGGTACGGCTTACCGAAAATGAAGCGAATGAGCTTCTTGAAGGCTACACAAAGGAATCGCTTGAAAATATGCACGCAGCGGTGCAGAAAAGATTAAAAATGTGTGCTGAAGTTCGTCATACAACTCGTAAGTCGTATTATCAAAGTCGATAAAAAAGTTGTGGTCGCAGGAGTTCAAGCCGTAAACATTGTTGTTAAAGTTATATGCACCCGAACCGTC
>NZ_JACRTE010000065.1 GCF_014385105.1 Qingrenia yutianensis
TCCGAGTAGGTATTTTTTATCTTTTTTCAGCTTTGCGGTTTTTGATGCAATTTCATTCATTCTTTCCATAAAGGAAGCAGGCTCAATGTATCCGTTTGCTTTCGCATTTCGGAGAACATGAACCTGCTCTGTCAATTCCGCTATCTCTTTATTTATATTTTCAATCTCGCCGCCGTCTGCCATTCTTTTGGATTTGTACTCCGTCAGCTGATTCAGCATAGGCGCGAGAATTATATCCGCGTTATATACAAGCCTGTTATACAGGTTTACGAAGGCGTTCATCAGAACCTTTTCAGCCACCTGCGGTGTCGGGCATTCAGCACTGTCGTGATCTCTTGTTCTGCACACCCAGAAGATATTGTTCTCACCCGACTTTTTTCTGAACATCGTTCCGCACTCTCCGCAGTATATCATTTTTGCAAATGTATGCTCTCTCGGAACCGTGCTCGGTCTATATCGCTTGCTCTGTGCCTTTAACAGTTCGTTTGCTTTATCAAATATTTCAGCTGACACTATCGGCACATTATTGTTTTTCACATAGTACATATCCCGTTCTCCGCAGTTTCGCCGTGATTTAAACGGGAATTCCTCCGTATATGTTTTTTGAAGCAGTGCGTCGCCTTTGTATCTTTCGTTTGTTATTATGTATTTTATTCTGTTTTCTACCCAATTCACCGTTCCGTCATTTTTTATCACTCCTGCTTTCTTGAGTTCGTCCGCTATTTTGCGAAGACTCATTCCGCCTATGTAGGCATTAAATATCAGGCGGACTATTCTCGCCTGTTCCTCATTGATTTTCCATTCTCCGCCTGTCCCAAGGTAATAACCGTATGGGAGACACCCTTGCTTGAATGTGCCGTTTTTCATTCTGTGCCGAATGCCGAGCCGCACATTCTGCGATAATGATATTGATTCCTCCTGTGCCACCGAGCTTAACGCTGCCAATTCTGTTTCGCTTGTTATTCTGCCGGTGTTGATATTTTCTTTTTCAAATATTACATCTACTCCAAGCACTTTCAGTTTTCGTGTCATGTCGATGCAATCATAAGTATTACGAGCGAATCTCGATATTGATTTTGTGAGTATTAAATCGATTTTCCCGTCCACACAGTCCTGATACATTCTGTTAAAGTCGTGCCGTCTTCCCAGATTTGATGGACAGAAAAAAGTGTGATATAATGAAATGGACGCAAACAAATTCAAAATCACAGGAGGAATTTTTATGTCAATCAAAAAA
>NZ_JACRTE010000066.1 GCF_014385105.1 Qingrenia yutianensis
ATATTCTTTTAACATTCCGGCATACTGTGCTTTCAGTCTTTTTTCTTCTTTACTGCATCTCACCGTATCGGGTATCTGCTGCATCATACATTCATACATAAACAGCTTTGTTCCTCCAAAAAATTTCATCAACAATATGCTCACTCCTGACCCGGCATTGTTGTTTTTACATTTTCCACGCAAGCATACTGCATCAGGATTTTATTGCCATACAACATTTTTTGTATGTTTTCATAAAGCGAACGAATCGCACTGCAAATCGATCCGTAATAGTTTTCAATTTCTATTGTGTTGTGCCGTATTTTTGACAGACACCACGAATAGCTTTCGCAGTCAAATCCATCATAATCGAGTGCATCCCTCAAATCCTCTGTAAGCTGCATAATCAGTATTTCTATGCTTTCCGCCGATTCAAGCATTTCCAAAACTTCCTCATCTTCTTCGGATACAAGCTCGGTGAGGTTTGCGTCCTCAATATCAAGCGTTACATCCACTCCGTCCGATATAATGAGAAACTTATTCGCCTTATCTTTTATTTTTTTCAACACATCAATATTTCTTATCATTATCCTCTCTCCTTTTTACATATTCAAATTTTGTTCATTTTCAGTATTTTCGTTAAACCATTTGTTCCACTCCTCTGCCGGGCAGTATCCGGCGAGTGCCTTTGAAAACTCCTCCAACCGTTCATATTCAACATCGCAGCACTGAATCTGCACACCGTAACTTCCTTCATATATCTGCTCTACCCTTGCGGCAAGTACATCTTCCCACTCTTCTCTGCCCTTATCGGTAAGCGTGTCATACGACAAATCTTCAATTGTCGCCAAATCGTGTTCAACCTCGTTATGCACAAGATGAACACTTGAAAGGCTTACCCCCTTTAACAGATCGCCAAGTGTAATATTTGAAAGAGTTTGTTCAAGCGGCACTTTGGTGAATGAGTTATCAAGCGATGCAATGTCCGGCAAATAGGTTCCGAGCATTTCGGGTGCAACAAACAATTTCGTACCGTCAGTTCCCTCGAACAGCATATTTTCATCTGTTACCTTAAAGGTATATATTTTCCCGCCTTTTTCGTACCTGTCGCCGTCAGTATAGT
>NZ_JACRTE010000067.1 GCF_014385105.1 Qingrenia yutianensis
TTCAAAGCTGATGAAAACCTGAATTATCTGAAAAAGAGGTATATCGGATTAGATGAAAAATTTGCAAAGCAAATATATGTATCGGCAGTGCTGGGATATGAACGTGCGCTTGAAAATGCGATAGCAGACGACGACCTTGTAGCAATGAGAAGGTTTGGCAACAACGATATATATCTGCAATTGTTTGAAGGTTGCGCCGATAAAGTTCGGAAATATAAACCGCCGGAGAATTCACAGCTCAGTATATTTGATATAGACACAGATGACGAGGAAATGTTTGAAATCACAATGTAGAGGAGATGAAAGCTATGAAACTTGATGCGGTTGAAACAAATAGAACTGATTGCAACATATGAAGATTTGAAAAAGATTCCGCTGGATGAAAGGGTGAGTGCATATTTCGGAGACTACGGAATGCATTATCTTGTAAACGATGTCGATATTGATAAAGCGATAAAATTAAGAGATGAGGCGCTCATAGCTATGGGAATGACGCATGAAGAATATCTGTCAGACAAACAATTTATGTATAGACAGAATATCAGACTGAAAATGCGGGAAGGTATGATGGCGGACAAAATTGAAGAAAAAGACACAATTGTGTTTGTAAATCCCCAAGCTGTGCAGGGAACGGATATAGAGAAAATTCTCAAAGAGGACATAGAAGGTGTTAATGCCGAAACAAAAATGTGTGCAGTGAATTGTGAGGGGTATAAAATAGTTGTTCCGTTCAGAAACATCCTCGGCATTCAAAATGATATTGAGCAGGACAGACATTTTGGTTTTGATAATTGTGAGCCTCTGCTTGATGCAAGAGAAAGTGATGCAGACACGCTTGTAAAAGAAACAAGAGAGGAGGTGCGGGAAAATAATATGTTATCAGACAAATTTGATTTGGTGGTTATATTTGATAAGCCTGTACTGTTCACCTGTGAGAGACTCAACAGAAACCTTCCGATAGAAGGTGTAAACTATTATGAATTTAGCAATAATGCTTGAGGGTATTATATAATATTATGTTGAGAAAGAAAATAGACAAATCAAGTATTATAAGGCGTTGTCTATTTCTGCTCAACATAATATTTTAGCTT
>NZ_JACRTE010000068.1 GCF_014385105.1 Qingrenia yutianensis
AACTGTTTCAAGGACTTTTTCTTTTTACCGATTACAAATCAACTTATATAATATCAATACAAGATAAACACTTATACCTATTAAATGTTGTGAGACTCATTGTTCCATACGGAATAATGGGTCTCTTTTGCTTTTTGCAAAAGTGTGTTATACACAAATTTATGGTTTAGGAGTGATTTATTATGAAGGGAAAGCAATTTGAAAATCGGAAAACAAATGAGTTTATAATGATTCATCAGTCAAAACTAATACCGTTTGATGAGCAGCCGTATAAAGTTCTTTTTGATAAAAGTATGGAGGAACTTATTACAAGCATTAAAGAAAACGGCATTTTGTCACCGATTATCGTGCGTAAACTTGATAATGAGCAGTTTGAAATTATTTCCGGACATAGGAGAGTTGCAGCGGGTAAGATTGCAAAAATACACAAGTTTCCGGCGCAGGTGATGGAGCTTAATGATTACGAAGCAGCGATACTTCTTGTTGACTCGAACCTGCAAAGAGAAAATATTCTTCCCAGCGAAAAGGCATTCGCATATAATCTAAAACTTGATGCAATGAAAAGGCAGGGTATGCGGACGGATTTAACCTTGTCCAAAAATGAGACAAGGATGCGCTCGGATATGCAGCTTGCCAAGCAGGTCGGTGAAAGCAAGAATCAGGTGCAGAGATATATTAGATTAACATACCTTATCGACAAACTGCTTGAAATGGTGGACAACAAGAGAATGCCTTTTACAGTCGGCGTTGAACTTTCATATCTCGGCAGCAAAGCACAGGCATATATTGCAGAAATTTTGGAATATGACGAGATAATGCTGTCGGTAGGGCGGGCGTCAAGAATTAAATCCCTTTCAAAAGACGGAAAGATTGATGAGGATAAAATATTATCCGTGATATATGATAAAAAATCATAGAAGGTTAATATCACAATTAAGAATAAGCAAATCAGAGAATACTTTCCGATAGAATACTCGAAAGAACAAATAGAAGGTATTGTATTCGGGCTGATAAAACAATGGGCGGAGAAACAT
>NZ_JACRTE010000069.1 GCF_014385105.1 Qingrenia yutianensis
AACTGTTTCAAGGACTTTTTCTTTTTACCGATTACAAATCAACTTATATAATATCAATACAAGATAAACACTTATACCTATTAAATGTTGTGAGACTCATTGTTCCATACGGAATAATGAGTCTCTTTTGCTTTTTGCAAAAGTGCGGTATACACAAATTTATGGTTTAGGAGTGATTTATTATGAAGGGAAAGCAATTTGAAAATTGGAAAACAAATGAGTTTATAATGATTCATCAGTCAAAACTAATACCGTTTGATGAGCAGCCGTATAAAGTTCTTTTTGATAAAAGTATGGAAGAACTTATTACAAGCATTAAAGAAAACGGCATTTTGTCACCGATTATCGTCCGTAAACTTGATAATGAGCAATTTGAAATTATTTCCGGACACAGGAGAGTTGCAGCGGGTAAGATTGCAAAAATACACAAGTTTCCGGCGCAGGTGATGGAGCTTAATGATGACGAAGCAGCGATACTTCTTGTTGACTCGAACCTGCAAAGAGAAAACATTCTTCCCAGTGAAAAGGCATTCGCATATAAGCTAAAACCTGATGCAATGAAAAGGCAGGGTATGCGGACGGATTTAACCTTGTCCCAAAATGAGACAAGGATGCGCTCGGATATGCAGCTTGCCAAGCAAGTCGGCGAAAGCAGAAATCAGGTGCAAAGATATATTAGATTAACATACCTTATCGATAAACTTCTTGAAATGGTGGACAACAAGAGAATGCCTTTTACAGTCGGCGTTGAACTTTCATATCTCGGCAGCAAAGCACAGGCATATATTGCAGAAATTTTGGAATATGACGAGATAATGTTGTCGGTAGGACAGGCGTCAAGAATTAAATCTCTTTCAAAAGACGGAAAGATTGATGAGGATAAAATATTATCCGTAATATATGATAAAAATCCGAGAAGGTTAATATCACAATTAAGAATAAGCAAATCAGAGAATACTTTCCGATAGAATACTCGAAAGAACAAATAGAAGGTATTGTATTCGGGCTGATAAAACAATGGGCGGAGAAACAT
>NZ_JACRTE010000070.1 GCF_014385105.1 Qingrenia yutianensis
TCTTAATTTGCCGGATTGGGCAAGAGAAAAACTTGAAAAATTACAAAATACCGGACCGGAGGAAGAACAGACCGGTGGTATAAACTTAAACTAAAATGGAGGTATCAGAAATAATGAAAACAAAACACAGTTTAAAAATGTAATCCGTATATACGGTCTTCCCTTAATTCTTTTTCCGAAAAGGTTTCCGGCTTATTGTGCATATCGTAATAATACCGCATACATTCATCGGATATTGAACCGTAATGACCGTTTTCGCCTGCCGACGCAATAAAAAAAGTTCCGCATATTATCTCTCCGCCAAAGTGCCTGTTTGGTTTAAGAAAAGGCAATGTATTATCAGCGTTGGAAACCAAAACAGATTTACTGTCAAGCTGCTGTGTCCTCACATTGCCTTCGACAACGCTTTTATATGCCTCCGTAACATTTTTTAACCACTCGATATGCGGTTTCTTTCCCGGTTCAAAAACCATAATTTTAATTCTGCTCTCCATTTAAGTATTTTTCCTCTCTTTTAGATTCTTTGCCGCTTACTATAAAGCAGCACAATGTAGCAACCCCGAAAACTGCTCCGATTGTTACTCCACATATAAATGTTAACACATAACTCACTTTGATTCACCCCTGCATTTCTATTATTGGTTCTTCTGCCTCTTCCATATCCTCGTTATCTGCCGTAATTTCAAACTTTGACTCACCGTATGGCTTAACTGTTGACCTTTCCAAAAAGTCTTCGCCTCTTTTTGTAAAATATGCTACTTCATATTCGTTGGCGTCTAATATCTCGCCATCTCCGTAAACAAAGCTTTTAACATTTACCTCTACCTTCTCGGTGTCCGGGTTGTCTTTCACAAAATTCTGATATTTTATCCAATTTTTAAGGTTGTCTTCTCTTTCCGGAATTCCGCCGCACAAAAATGATTCTTTTGCTCCGTTGTCTGCCGATACCGTTACCTTTGAAAACAAAACCGCCATTTCACATTCCTCCCATCAGCAT
>NZ_JACRTE010000071.1 GCF_014385105.1 Qingrenia yutianensis
ATCACTCTCGTCCATATCAATGCCCTCTGCCGTTGTGGATATTTTGTCTCCTACTTCTCTCGGCTCAAACCTTTCTTTGCTGATAACAGTTCCCCAATGATTAACCATAACTCTGTCTTTAAGCTGTGCCATATCACCCCTGCATTCATCATCGTGGCGGATATCATAATAGTATACACCCTCTATCGGAAGGTTTCTGTTGAGTCTCTCACAGGTGAACAGTACAGGCTTATCAAATATAACCACCAATTCAAATTTGAGATTTGTGTTTTCAAGCATTTTTTCTGCCAGTGCCTTTTGCGTGGCATACGGATTTTTGGCATACTCTTCTCTGCTCATATTTATTGCGACAAGTGATTTTTTTAATCACTCCTCCGCCTGCTCCGGTTTTACATTAAGTTTGAACTCGTACACAGCCAAGTCGCCCCACCAATCGGTTATCCGTTCAGCCTGCGGAACATCGAAAGCCTTTTCATAAGCTGCCATCAAGTCGACCTCTTCCATGCTAAACATTTCATTCAACGATCTCAAAGTTTCGCCCTCTCTCTTTTAATTATCCATAACTGAAAATTAAATTTTCTACATCCCCTGCATTGGTTGCATACCCTGTCCCTGCTCAAAATCTTGTGTCAGTTCTTCCTCGGTTTTGATGTAATATGTATTTGAATACTCCCAGAAATGAACATATATATTTCCGTCCGAGGTTGATATTTCGCGCTGTTCAAAGCCCTCACCCCAACCGTCAGCAAATTGTCCGACGCGGTATTCTTTAAGATTGTCAAGTTCCTCCGCATTCAAATTTTCTGTGAGTAGACATTTTGTAACCCCAAGCAGCTTCCCGTTATACATTTCCACTACCGGAGTACTCTATCAGTTTTTTGTACGGTGCATTAAGGTCAACCGCCGTTAATTCCGGACTGTTATCCATCACTTTAAGAAACTCTTTTGTGTTGCGTACATCATTCTCTATTTTGCCATGAAGCTTGTTAA
>NZ_JACRTE010000072.1 GCF_014385105.1 Qingrenia yutianensis
GGTGTGTCAGCTCGTAAGCAGCATGAACAAAAACTTTTGCGTATTTTAATATCATTTCATGAAAGGTATCCGGCAGCCGGACTCGATGCTTTGGCCGCCATGATAAGAAAAGAGTCTCCGTGCTCACGAAACACCGCGCACCGACTTATGAAATTATATAACATACACTCAATACGCAAAAGAGCGTTCAGAATCACCACAAATTCCAATCATAATTATGCTGTTTCACCCAACATTCTTAATAGAGATTTTACAGCTGACAAGCCTAATCAAAAGTGGGTTGGCGATATTACCTACATACCCACTGACGAGGGTTGGCTTTATGCCGCAATCGTAAAAGACTTGTGCCTTAAGAAGATTGTCGGCTACTCCTTTTCAAGCCGCATTGACACCAATCTTACCGTTACTGCGCTTAAGATGGCTGTAAATCGTCAAAAAACTCAAGACAACCTGATTTTTCACAGCGACCGCGGTGTTCAGTATGCATCCGCAGGTTACCGCGAAGCACTAGCAGAGTACAATATTACACAAAGCATGTCAAGAAAGGGTGAGCCGTATGACAATGCCGCAGCAGAAAACTTTTTCAGCTGTCTCAAGTGTGAACTTGTTCACCACAAGCACTACAGAACCAGGTCTGAAGCGCAAGCTGATATATTTGCTTACATTGAAGCTTATTACAATTCTATGCGACCGCAATCAGCACTCAATTGGCTTTCGCCGGTTGAGTATGAACACCTACTTAGCGTTTATGCCGCGAAAGTTGCTTGACAATGAGTATCCGGTATGATAGGCTTGTGCCTGGGCGAATTGCCCTTGGGCTACTTCGTTCTTTCGCCGGTACATCATGCCGGCAGAGGCTCGTTGTCAAGCAAACCGCGGAATAAATGCGGTCGGTTTTAGTAAATTAACGAAATACTGCGATTCATTTCGTTTTTTGAAGCTTTTTTGTGTCCACTTTTGCTGGGAGGGCACA
>NZ_JACRTE010000073.1 GCF_014385105.1 Qingrenia yutianensis
ACGGAAGACCGTTTTCATTCTTAAATTCTGTCTGTTTCGGAATCTTACCGGTTCGGAGCATAAAGTCGTCAATAGCCTCCATAACCTCCGGCTTGTCCCAAACTTTTTGCCCATCAGTGTGTTTTATGTCGAGGTTCTTATCCTGCTCTGCCTTCTGCTGCATCCACTGCCCCAATTCTCGGCTTAAAATTTCACTGATATACTTCTGCTTTGTAACCTTTGTTTCCTCAACAAACTCATCGAGCTTGTCAAACAGCTTGCCGTCAATTTTAACGGCTAAAATCCTGCTCTCCGACATTTTTTCACCTCCCTCATTCTACATTCCACCCATTGTCATTTCCTCTGACTGATTATCCTCGCCCAATATTTCTGCGAGCGTCAAGCCTTCAAGCAAAACGGCGCCGTTATCACAAAATTTACAGTCGCATTCATCCATGACAGATTCGGCATACTGTTCAAACATAAAAAACTCCTCAATATCTTCATCTATATAGTAGGCATCGTTTTCATCTATTAAAGCCCGACCTAACCCTTCTTTATCGTATACATTATCAAAATATCGGAAGTTGTCTATGTTATCTTCAAGTTTTATGATTGACGCACTGTCGTATCTGTCCGCAAAATTAATAACAGCCTCCAGCTTGTCAAGTTCATTGTTTTTTTCTGCCCTTTCAACTGCGCGAAGCACATTATTTGCCGCATACAGATTTTCGCTTGCTGTAATATCCTGTATTCTTTCAAACCACAGATTATCCGTTTCTTTATCCTCTAACTTGATACTGCATTCATCAGTATTTGTTGCTCCGAGTCTTTTCAGCGCTTTATTTATTGCAAGTTCATGCGTCGGCAAATACAAATATTCTGTTCTGTCTTCTTTTTTCAGCTCAGCAAAAATCCTGCATTGGTCATAAAGGTATTCCGGGAAATTATGCCCGTCATATTCATTTATGAACTTCGCTCCCTC
>NZ_JACRTE010000074.1 GCF_014385105.1 Qingrenia yutianensis
GCGTAGATGATATTGATGCCGGCAATGAGGAGATGTTCTATCTTCCTGCAGTGATCAAATCACGGGAAACAAATGCACTTTGCGTCGGGCTTATATTGGTGGATATTGAATCATCAGGTGAACATTGGGGAACACAGTTTATGCTGGACGGCAATTTTTATTGTGATGACAGCGAATGTATGACGGACAAAGTAAAAACCAAATTCGCTTATACATTTATCAAGATACGTTCCGTCTTTATCTACAACATTATCTTTATATGCGTTTGCATAAAGTCCGGTTTGCGGATGCTGAATGAATTCCGTGCATCGTCTGTTCTCATCACGGCTTGCTCGGTATTCCTCAACATCGCCGTCATGCTCCGCTGTCCTGTATGAATAACGGTAAAATTCCACCGCCATAGCTGTTCACCTCACATATTCATTACCGGGGCTGCCTCGGTCTGTTCATTCTGATCCGCCTGCAATTCGGTATTGCTTTCGGCAGTTTTTTGTCCGTCTGAACGCTTTTGAGACTTTTTATTCCCTGCCTTTTTTGTTTCTTTCCCCTCTTCATGGTTCTGCTCCTCCTGCTGTGTTAATTTCTGTTCGTATGCTTCAAGCACCGCACTGTGGAGATTTTCTCTTCCCTCTTTTGTAATCGGGAAACAAATATCCTCATATTTGGCTCCTGCCTTACGGGAAGGCATTGACACAAACGGACCGTCATTGCCCTCAAAAATCCTCACACCTTTTACAACAAACTCGTCATTGATGGAAACCGAGGCAACTCCCTTTAAGCTTCCGGGTTTGTTAATAAGGTTCACGCTTGCTTTGTAATTCATAAATTCTACCCCTTTCTTTTATATAACTCATCATCCACTTCTTTTAACCTTTCAC
>NZ_JACRTE010000075.1 GCF_014385105.1 Qingrenia yutianensis
TCAAAACTGACAACATCAGCCGCTTTTTTAGTTTATGCCAAATCGGAGGTGTTTGAGGTAGTGAAATATCAAAACAGTCCGATTCCGTATATAGGCGGCAAACGTGCAATGAGAGATATAATCCTTTGGTCATTCCCCTTGATTTACGGAAGATATATCGAGGTGTTGGCAATAACGAACATCATTCGCTGCATACCAAATTCGCTTATACATTTATCAAGATACGTTCCGTCTTTATCTACAACATTATCTTTATATGCGTTTGCATAAAGTCCGGTTTGCGGATGCTGAATGAATTCCGTGCATCGTCTGTTCTCATCACGGCTTGCTCGGTATTCCTCAACATCGCCGTCATGCTCCGCTGTCCTGTATGAATAACGGTAAAATTCCACCGCCATAGCTGTTCACCTCACATATTCATTACCGGGGCTGCCTCGGTCTGTTCATTCTGATCCGCCTGCAATTCGGTATTGCTTTCGGCAGTTTTTTGTCCGTCTGAACGCTTTTGAGACTTTTTATTCCCTGCCTTTTTTGTTTCTTTCCCCTCTTCATGGTTCTGCTCCTCCTGCTGTGTTAATTTCTGTTCGTATGCTTCAAGCACCGCACTGTGGAGATTTTCTCTTCCCTCTTTTGTAATGGGGAAACAAATATCCTCATATTTGGCTCCTGCCTTACGGGAAGGCATTGACACAAACGGACCGTCATTGCCCTCAAAAATCCTCACACCTTTTACAACAAACTCGTCATTGATGGAAACCGAGGCAACTCCCTTTAAGCTTCCGGGTTTGTTAATAAGGTTCACGCTTGCTTTGTAATTCATAAATTCTACCCCTTTCTTTTATATAACTCATCATCCACTTCTTTTAACCTTTCAC
>NZ_JACRTE010000076.1 GCF_014385105.1 Qingrenia yutianensis
AGGATATGGAGCATCTCGACAGTATTCAGATTCAAACGGCAACGGCAAGAGAGTTTTCTATTGTGGTACGGCTTATCAATCAGAATGAAAAGGAGCTTATTCCGTATCTGAACAGAATAGAGAAAACACTCAAGGAACAGGGCTTTGCAATAAGACGAGCGGAAACGGAAGATATAAAGAGACTGCTTGCCGTATATTTTGAGCAGAATGCAACGCAGCTTGCGTGAAGCGTGTCCGCATCTTCCGGTTCAATCTCCATCTCTTTAACTATCAGCCAGAATATTTTTGATATTTCAACCGACTGCTTGAACATCTGCCGCGCCAGCCTTTTCTCGAAGCTGTCAAGCAAAGCCTGAACAGTATTCACAACATTTTTATTGACATAGTCCTCGTTATTTTTGTTATGAATGTATCCGTTATAGAATTCAACCGCCTTGTCAATGTAGTCGCTGCGGCTGTTACAGCCTATGCTTTTCATATTGATTTCGCATTCCTTTAGGTTTGAGTTTTTTATCCAAAAACTGATGTGTTGTTTGCTCATATCCGCCTCACTCCCTTCCGCACCCGTGATATGACCTCACACAGTCCGCATTATTCTTTGTAAATCAGGCATACCGCACCCAAAACCGCACCAAAATTTTCAAACCGCACCCTCCCGAACGGCACTGCCGGTCGGTGTTTGAGGCTTGGTGCGTGATAAAACGCACCAAGCTTTTTCCTGCTTAAAAATATTTAGGCTCTGTTTTATGCCTTTTTGCCCTGTTTCGGATTATCCTTCATAACCTCCTCAATGTATAACCGTGCAGGCTGTGGCACTACCTTTTGATATATTTTTTCTATCTGTTCTGTCAGCT
>NZ_JACRTE010000077.1 GCF_014385105.1 Qingrenia yutianensis
AGGTATGAATGAGATATCGAGACAGCTTGCGGAAACCACAAAAGAGGTTGAAGAACTTATTCAGAATAAAAAGACATTTTCAAAGGCTGATAAAGAAAAGATTTTGTCAACACTCAATAGGGTAACAAGGCAGATTTCCTCAAGCTATCCGTATATGTATTCTATGTTTAACGAACAGATGGATAAAACGGTTACGTCTTTATCTACAACATTATCTTTATATGCGTTTGCATAAAGTCCGGTTTGCGGATGCTGAATGAATTCCGTGCATCGTCTGTTCTCATCACGGCTTGCTCGGTATTCCTCAACATCGCCGTCATGCTCCGCTGTCCTGTATGAATAACGGTAAAATTCCACCGCCATAGCTGTTCACCTCACATATTCATTACCGGGGCTGCCTCGGTCTGTTCATTCTGATCCGCCTGCAATTCGGTATTGCTTTCGGCAGTTTTTTGTCCGTCTGAACGCTTTTGAGACTTTTTATTCCCTGCCTTTTTTGTTTCTTTCCCCTCTTCATGGTTCTGCTCCTCCTGCTGTGTTAATTTCTGTTCGTATGCTTCAAGCACCGCACTGTGGAGATTTTCTCTTCCCTCTTTTGTAATCGGGAAACAAATATCCTCATATTTGGCTCCTGCCTTACGGGAAGGCATTGACACAAACGGACCGTCATTGCCCTCAAAAATCCTCACACCTTTTACAACAAACTCGTCATTGATGGAAACCGAGGCAACTCCCTTTAAGCTTCCGGGTTTGTTAATAAGGTTCACGCTTGCTTTGTAATTCATAAATTCTACCCCTTTCTTTTATATAACTCATCATCCACTTCTTTTAACCTTTCAC
>NZ_JACRTE010000078.1 GCF_014385105.1 Qingrenia yutianensis
CGGCAGGCGAAAACGGTCATTACGGTTCAATATCCGATGAATGTATGCGGTATTATTACGATATGCACAATAAGCCGGAAACCTTTTCGGAAAAAGAATTAAGGGAAGACCGTATATACGGATTAAAACTTATCAAGATACGTTCCGTCTTTATCTACAACATTATCTTTATATGCGTTTGCATAAAGTCCGGTTTGCGGATGCTGAATGAATTCCGTGCATCGTCTGTTCTCATCACGGCTTGCTCGGTATTCCTCAACATCGCCGTCATGCTCCGCTGTCCTGTATGAATAACGGTAAAATTCCACCGCCATAGCTGTTCACCTCACATATTCATTACCGGGGCTGCCTCGGTCTGTTCATTCTGATCCGCCTGCAATTCGGTATTGCTTTCGGCAGTTTTTTGTTCGTCTGAACGCTTTTGAGACTTTTTATTCCCTGCCTTTTTTGTTTCTTTCCCCTCTTCATGGTTCTGCTCCTCCTGCTGTGTTAATTTCTGTTCGTATGCTTCAAGCACCGCACTGTGGAGATTTTCTCTTCCCTCTTTTGTAATCGGGAAACAAATATCCTCATATTTGGCTCCTGCCTTACGGGAAGGCATTGACACAAACGGACCGTCATTGCCCTCAAAAATCCTCACACCTTTTACAACAAACTCGTCATTGATGGAAACCGAGGCAACTCCCTTTAAGCTTCCGGGTTTGTTAATAAGGTTCACGCTTGCTTTGTAATTCATAAATTCTACCCCTTTCTTTTATATAACTCATCATCCACTTCTTTTAACCTTTCAC
>NZ_JACRTE010000079.1 GCF_014385105.1 Qingrenia yutianensis
GCGGCGATGACGCAAAGGAAACACCCGTACCCATACCGAACACGGCAGTTAAGCTTTGTAGTGCCGAAAATACTTGGCTGGCGACGGCCCGGGAACATAGGAAGCTGCTAAGACAAACATTCCTCGTTAGCTCAGCCGGTAGAGCATGCGGCTGTTAACCGCAGGGTCGTTGGTTCGAGTCCAACACGGGGAGCCAGAAAAAGCGGTCAAAATAGATGCAATCTGTTTTGACCGCATTCTTATGCGGTTTTTGAGCATTTTTGAAAAATTCGATTTGACTAAAAAACAGTAGATGCACCCACCGGTTTGACCGGACTTGAACCGGGGACACCGTAAAAATCAAATATAAAATCAATTCAAAAAATGCTAATGTACAAAATAGATGCACAGTATAACATAATGGTTTTGAACCGTAACACAACTTAATATGGATAAATTAAGACGATAGTTTCTAAATAGAGATTATCGTCTTTTTTTGTATTTCCAAAAATGAAAGGATGAAAAAAATGAATGAGAAAAAATTTTTACAGCAGATGTACACTAAGCTTGAAAATCAATTAGAACAGGAGGTGAAACTTGCAGATGACAGCATTGAAATTTCAGAGGGCGATAAAGTTATTTTCAGAGTTGACAGCAAAGGTGATATGCTTTATTCGGCGGACAAGCAATTCTCAAATATCGTTAACAAGCTTCATGGCAAAATAGAGAATGATGTACGCAACACAAAAGAGTTTCTTAAAGTGATGGATAACAGTCCGGAATTAACGGCGGTTGACCTTAATGCACCGT
>NZ_JACRTE010000080.1 GCF_014385105.1 Qingrenia yutianensis
AACACTTCGCGGCTCTCTCGTTTCGCACACGGCTTCAAAAATATTTAATTCGTTCTTATCAAAACTGTCAAGGCATTTCGCAAGAAAGTTCAGTTCATCGACATCGGCAAAATCAGTTACAAGCCATTTTAATGCGGCATAGTTCGTTCCTATCACATACTGACTCGTTTTTAACTTATCCTTCACCCCCAACTCATCAAACTTTGACGACAAATATTCCTCATTGCAAGGGAATTCTATGGTTGTTTGATTTTCCTCAAATCTAAAATCAACGGTAAACATTTAACTCACCCTTTCGCTACATTTTTTGTTCCTGCTGCCGATCCTGCTTATCAAGTGTTGTCAGCCGTTCATCAAAATCGGGAATACTATCTTTTAGTTTTTCCTTCACATCGGCAAGTATATTTTCAACATCGCTGCTTAATTCAAATCCGGCAGACAATGTATCTTCAACACATCTGTATAATTCAAACCGTTCATCAGCAGAGAATATTTGATTTTCAGGCAATAACTCTGATCGTTTTACAAAATCCTCTTTTGCTCTTTCGTAATCTTCATAGTAGTGTCCGTGATCTAAGCTGTTGTTTTTACAGTCCCAAGTCACAAATTCAAAGCTGCCGTCACTATGCTCCGTTCCGGCAAGAACAACATCGTTATACTCCAGCAGTTTTTTGTACGGTGCATTAAGGTCAACCGCCGTTAATTCCGGACTGTTATCCATCACTTTAAGAAACTCTTTTGTGTTGCGTACATCATTCTCTATTTTGCCATGAAGCTTGTTAA
>NZ_JACRTE010000081.1 GCF_014385105.1 Qingrenia yutianensis
GGGTATTTCCCCGATTTTGTGTAAACTCCAAAATGATAATATAATTTAAGTGTTTTTCGAAGGATGAAATCCATATTTCGGGATTTCATCCTTCAGCTCATATATAGCATAAAAGCACAGGCATGTCAAGGTCGCCCTCGTTTGAGGGCGTTCATTTTACCCTTGATTTGCCGGGGATTTTATGCTGTTAACTTAACCTATCGGCAAAGAAAATTTCAAGTTGCGAATGAATCTGTCCCCATTCACGGCGCTTTCCCGTCCACTTTTTAGTAATGTCCATCATTGCAAGATAAAGCATCTTCAAAAGGCTGTCATCTGTCGGGAATACCCCCTTGTTTTTAGTAACCTTACGAAGCTGTCGATTAAATCCCTCTATGGCATTTGTTGTATAAATGAGCGTTCTGACCTCTTGCGGATATTTGAAATATGTTGATAAATTCGCCCAGTTATCTCTCCATGATATTGCTATCTTGGGATATTTGTTACCCCATTTTTCATCAAAGTTTTCAAGCTCAGCAAGTGCCGTTTGCTCATCTATTGCTGCATAGACTTTCTTTAAATCCGCCATAAGTGCTTTAATGTCCTTGTATGACACAAACCTTGTTGTATTGCGTATCTGATGGATGACACACTGTTGTATTTCTGTTTTGGGGTATACTGCTTCAATAGCTGCAGGAAAGCCTGTAAGTCCGTCAACACAAGCTATCAATATATCCTGCAATCCCCGGTTTTTCAATCCGTTCATAACAGATAACC
>NZ_JACRTE010000082.1 GCF_014385105.1 Qingrenia yutianensis
CAATCTTAAAAAAAAAAAATAACACACTCTCTCTCTCTCTCTCTCTCTCTCTCTCTCTCTCTCTCTCTCTCTCTCTCCGATCTTAGCTACTACTGACTTCAAGTTTTCGTTTTGTATACCTTTTGAATTGGTTAAATGATTCTAAAAGAGATGACAGTAAAAGCACAGTTGCAATGAATCTCTGATATAATCCTGCCATATATATAGTATAATTTCAATATTGTTCCGCAAATAAAAATAGTTTTCATTCTAATTATCCTCCAATCTACATATCAATTACAATTGCCAAAAAAGAATATTTGACAAAAGACTTGGGAATCGAACCCAAGTCCCCCCGCCTGGAAGGCGAGTGCTCTACCATTGTGACATTGCTCCGGATTACGAATTTGCTATTTGGCATTAATAACGTGCAAGATAGGCCCCCCTATAATTTCTGATCAATTCATCATCACAATGGTTTCCGTTTGTGTGCCTACGTGATTATTACATAAAGAAGGCAAGTAAGAGAGAAAGAGTGAGTACTGAAAAGATAGTAGAAACATTCTAACATGTATAATAATAAATAAATAATAATAATAATATAAAAATAAATAAATAGAATTCGCTCTCTCTCTCTCTCTCTCTCTCTCTCTCTCTCTCTCTCTCTCTCTCTCTCTCTCTCTCTCTCTCTCTCTCTCTCTCTCTCTCTCTCTATCTATCTATCTATCTCTATCTCTCTCTCTCACACACACACGTGAGAGCGTGATTATTACAT
>NZ_JACRTE010000083.1 GCF_014385105.1 Qingrenia yutianensis
GTGAAAGGTTAAAAGAAGTGGATGATGAGTTATATAAAAGAAAGGGGTAGAATTAATGAAATACAAAGAAATCGTGAACCTTATAAACAAACCCGGAAGCTTAAAGGGAGTTGCCTCGGTTTCCATCAATGACGAGTTTGTTGTAAAAGGTGTGAGGATTTTTGA
This sequence comes from Qingrenia yutianensis, assembly GCF_014385105.1. Lineage (NCBI taxonomy): Bacteria > Bacillati > Bacillota > Clostridia > Eubacteriales > Oscillospiraceae > Qingrenia > Qingrenia yutianensis. The sequence continues at coordinate 166 of NZ_JACRTE010000083.1, forward strand.
GGGCAATGACGGTCCGTTTGTGTCAATGCCTTCCCGTAAGGCAGGAGCCAAATATGAGGATATTTGTTTCCCGATTACAAAAGAGGGAAGAGAAAATCTCCACAGTGCGGTGCTTGAAGCATACGAACAGAAATTAACACAGCAGGAGGAGCAGAACCATGAAGAGGGGAAAGAAACAAAAAAGGCAGGGAATAAAAAGTCTCAAAAGCGTTCAGACGGACAAAAAACTGCCGAAAGCAATACCGAATTGCAGGCGGATCAGAATGAACAGACCGAGGCAGCCCCGGTAATGAATATGTGAGGTGAACAGCTATGGCGGTGGAATTTTACCGTTATTCATACAGGACAGCGGAGCATGACGGCGATGTTGAGGAATACCGAGCAAGCCGTGATGCGAACAGCATATTTTCATCTGTTACCTTAAAGGTATATATTTTCCCGCCTTTTTCGTACCTGTCGCCGTCAGTATAGTAATTCAGTGCCTCCGGCAAAGTTTTTCTTGCAATTTCCGCCACCTTTTCGGTCAGCTTGCCGTATTCATCACGAAACCGCTTGGCATTAAGATACTGCGGTTTTTGAAAA
>NZ_JACRTE010000084.1 GCF_014385105.1 Qingrenia yutianensis
ACAGTAATGATAATAATGATGATGATAATGACAATAATGATGATAATTATCATTATAAAGCCCATCTATAATGAGAAAAAGGCTAAAAGTAGAAAAATCTCAAAAGTCGAAAAACCGGCGAAATCTAGCGAAATACAGCCTTTGGAGAGATGAGTCGAAAACCCCCCTTTTTCGAGTTTAAAGGATGATTATGATGATCTTAGCAATAATTCTGCTAATTATGATGATTTTGATGATAACCCCATCAATAATGACAATAATGACGATAATAATGATAATTATGAGAGTAATTAGGACAATAATTATGATAATAATTATACAATGATAATTATAATGATGATTTGCCTAATAATTGCAATAATAGCAATAATCAACACTATTCTAATGATTTTCCTAATAATAATAACGACAATGATAACAGAAATAATAATAGAAGTAATTATAACACGGCTATTATTGTTATTATAATCCTTATTATTGTTGTTATTATTTCCAGAATTATCATTATTGTCATTATCATTATTAAAATAATTATAATGATGAAAATGACATTAATAATTAAGATGATGATTATTATAATGACTATATTAAGGGTGATTAGGGCGATAATGACAGTAATGATAATAATGATGATGATAATGACAATAATGATGATAATTATCATTATAAAGCCCATCTATAATGAGAAAAAGGCTAAAAGTAGAAAAATCCCAAAAGTCGAAAAACCGGC
>NZ_JACRTE010000085.1 GCF_014385105.1 Qingrenia yutianensis
ACAGTAATGATAATAATGATGATGATAATGACAATAATGATGATAATTATCATTATAAAGCCCATCTATAATGAGAAAAAGGCTAAAAGGAGAAAAATCCAAAAAGTCGAAAAACCGGCGAAATCTAGCAAAATACAGCCTTCTGAGAGATGACTCGAAAACCCCCCTTTTTCCAGTTTAAATGATGATTATGATGATTTTACCATTAATTCTGCTAATTAGGATGATTTTGATGATAACCCCATCAATAATGACGATAATAATGATAATCATGCGAGTAATTAGGACAATAATTATGATAAAAATTATATAATGATAGTTATAATGATGATTTGCCTAATAATTGCGATAATAAGAATACTCAACAATATTCTAATGATTTTCCTACTAATAACACTAATAATAACGACAATGATAGAAATAAAAATAAAATTAAATATATCCCGGCCATTATTGTTATTATAATCATTATCATTATTGTTATTATCTCAAGAATTATCATTATTGTCAATATCATTATTAAAATCATTATAATGATGAAAATGACATTAATAATTTAGATAATGATTATTATAATGACTATATTAAGGGTAATTAGGGCAATAATGACAGTAATGATAATAATGATGATGATAATGACAATAATGATGATAATTATCATTATAAAGCCCATCTATAATGAGAAAAAGGCTAAAAGGAGAAAAATCCAAAAAGTCGAAAAACCGGC
>NZ_JACRTE010000086.1 GCF_014385105.1 Qingrenia yutianensis
CACTGATGGGCAAAAAGTTTGGGACAAGCCGGAGGTTATGGAGGCTATTGACGACTTTATGCTCCGAACCGGTAAGATTCCGAAACAGACAGAATTTAAGAATGAAAACGGTCTTCCGTCATACGGAGCAGCAGGACGGGCGCTTGAAATGTCTCCTGCGGAATATATGCGGGAGCGATACGATGCGCTTGGAATTGAAACAAAACAGGAAAAAATTGAAATGACCATGTAGGCGGTATGTTCTGAAAAAGAATGTACCGTCTTTTTTGTGGTCAAAAACAGGAGGAAAAGTTATGGTAAGCAATGAAGGAAAAGAAATATTAAGGGGTATCGGTCTTTTGGCGGAGCATATAATTTGCACGGCTGACTCTTACGGTGAGGTTGCCGATAAAAGGAAAGTTGTAATTGATATATCGGAAACTGCGGCAAGAGTGAAAAAAGAAGTTAAGCACATTAGTATCAAAGATTTGAAAACGCTGAATGACAAATACGGCATAGCGATTTTCGAGTATGTTGATATGCTTGATGCGGCAACCCGAAAGGAACCGTACAATAACAATGAAGTGAGGTTCAAAGCCGACGCTGTTGTCAGTATAGTTCTTGACATCATTCACCGTGAGATCAGGAGCAATGAAATTTACAGGAAAATATCCGAGGGAGTGATAAATGAAAATGTTCAGGTTTAATTTTTATCATACGAGGAAAGAAAACTTTTTCAACAATAACA
>NZ_JACRTE010000087.1 GCF_014385105.1 Qingrenia yutianensis
GTGAAAGGTTAAAAGAAGTGGATGATGAGTTATATAAAAGAAAGGGGTAGAATTTATGAATTACAAAGCAAGCGTGAACCTTATTAACAAACCCGGAAGCTTAAAGGGAGTTGCCTCGGTTTCCATCAATGACGAGTTTGTTGTAAAAGGTGTGAGGATTTTTGAGGGCAATGACGGTCCGTTTGTGTCAATGCCTTCCCGTAAGGCAGGAGCCAAATATGAGGATATTTGTTTCCCGATTACAAAAGAGGGAAGAGAAAATCTCCACAGTGCGGTGCTTGAAGCATACGAACAGAAATTAACACAGCAGGAGGAGCAGAACCATGAAGAGGGGAAAGAAACAAAAAAGGCAGGGAATAAAAAGTCTCAAAAGCGTTCAGACGGACAAAAAACTGCCGAAAGCAATACCGAATTGCAGGCGGATCAGAATGAACAGACCGAGGCAGCCCCGGTAATGAATATGTGAGGTGAACAGCTATGGCGGTGGAATTTTACCGTTATTCATACAGGACAGCGGAGCATGACGGCGATGTTGAGGATATTAAATTTTAATGATTCGTTATTTCTTCTTTCCGTTGTTGATATTAGCCGATTCGTTTTCAGCACACATTTTTAATCTTTTCTGCACCGCTGCGTGCATATTTTCAAGCGATTCCTTTGTGTAGCCTTCAAGAAGCTCATTCGCTTCATTTTCGGTAAGCCGTACCCCTGCGTCGTA
>NZ_JACRTE010000088.1 GCF_014385105.1 Qingrenia yutianensis
TCAGAATGCTTGCAGGAATGGAAACAGGTCTTGCGGAAGACGATCTGACCGAGGACGGCGTTATAGATGATAAAATTCTTTGTTTGATTATCAATGCCAAATTTATTGAGAAGTACGGTTTGCGGATGCTGAATGAATTCCGTGCATCGTCTGTTCTCATCACGGCTTGCTCGGTATTCCTCAACATCGCCGTCATGCTCCGCTGTCCTGTATGAATAACGGTAAAATTCCACCGCCATAGCTGTTCACCTCACATATTCATTACCGGGGCTGCCTCGGTCTGTTCATTCTGATCCGCCTGCAATTCGGTATTGCTTTCGGCAGTTTTTTGTCCGTCTGAACGCTTTTGAGACTTTTTATTCCCTGCCTTTTTTGTTTCTTTCCCCTCTTCATGGTTCTGCTCCTCCTGCTGTGTTAATTTCTGTTCGTATGCTTCAAGCACCGCACTGTGGAGATTTTCTCTTCCCTCTTTTGTAATCGGGAAACAAATATCCTCATATTTGGCTCCTGCCTTACGGGAAGGCATTGACACAAACGGACCGTCATTGCCCTCAAAAATCCTCACACCTTTTACAACAAACTAGTCATTGATGGAAACCGAGGCAAGTCCATTTAAGCTTCCGGGTTTGTTAATAAGGTTCACGCTTGCTTTGTAATTCATAAATTCTACCCCTTTCTTTTATATAACTCATCATCCACTTCTTTTAACCTTTCAC
>NZ_JACRTE010000089.1 GCF_014385105.1 Qingrenia yutianensis
ATTATTGAAGGCGTTATGCCGTGCTTAACACCCGGCAAGCTGTATAAAAGGCAAAACGGCCCTCGTTTTCGTGGTGAGGACGGTCTGATGTTCACTATAACCGCAACAGACAGACATGGCATTTTAGAAAAACTTCGGATAAGGCGGCTTATGCCACAGGAATGTTTGAGAGCGCAGGGATTCAGTGAGGAACAGGCTCAAAAGATATGCTTGGTAAATTCCGATAATCAGGTGTATAAGCAGGCAGGGAATGCCGTTACCGTAAATGTGGTACAGGCAATCGGTGAAAGGTTAAAAGAAGTGGATGATGAGTTATATAAAAGAAAGGGGTAGAATTTATGAATTACAAAGCAAGCGTGAACCTTATTAACAAACCCGGAAGCTTAAAGGGAGTTGCCTCGGTTTCCATCAATGACGAGTTTGTTGTAAAAGGTGTGAGGATTTTTGAGGGCAATGACGGTCCGTTTGTGTCAATGCCTTCCCGTAAGGCAGGAGCCAAATATGAGGATATTTGTTTCCCGATTACAAAAGAGGGAAGAGAAAATCTCCACAGTGCGGTGCTTGAAGCATACGAACAGAAATTAACACAGCAGGAGGTCAAGCCGTAAACATTGTTGTTAAAGTTATATGCACCCGAACCGTCAACGGAGTTAATTGTGCCGCAAGTCTGACACACAGACTTTGTGTAATGATACCCCGTATAGCTTG
>NZ_JACRTE010000090.1 GCF_014385105.1 Qingrenia yutianensis
GTGAAAGGTTAAAAGAAGTGGATGATGAGTTATATAAAAGAAAGGGGTAGAATTTATGAATTACAAAGCAAGCGTGAACCTTATTAACAAACCCGGAAGCTTAAAGGGAGTTGCCTCGGTTTCCATCAATGACGAGTTTGTTGTAAAAGGTGTGAGGATTTTTGAGGGCAATGACGGTCCGTTTGTGTCAATGCCTTCCCGTAAGGCAGGAGCCAAATATGAGGATATTTGTTTCCCGATTACAAAAGAGGGAAGAGAAAATCTCCACAGTGCGGTGCTTGAAGCATACGAACAGAAATTAACACAGCAGGAGGAGCAGAACCATGAAGAGGGGAAAGAAACAAAAAAGGCAGGGAATAAAAAGTCTCAAAAGCGTTCAGACGGACAAAAAACTGCCGAAAGCAATACCGAATTGCAGGCGGATCAGAATGAACAGACCGAGGCAGCCCCGGTAATGAATATGTGAGGTGAACAGCTATGGCGGTGGAATTTTACCGTTATTCATACAGGACAGCGGAGCATGACGGCGATGTTGAGGAATACCGAGCAAGCCGTGATGAGAACAGACGATGCACGGAATCTGCACACCGTAACTTCCTTCATATATCTGCTCTACCCTTGCGGCAAGTACATCTTCCCACTCTTCTCTGCCCTTATCGGTAAGCGTGTCATACGACAAATCTTCAATTGTCGCC
>NZ_JACRTE010000091.1 GCF_014385105.1 Qingrenia yutianensis
GTGGTTTGATGTAGATAAAAAATTCGGAATAAATATAATTGGCGATGACAGTGCTTGGGTAAATCTGTTTACGGAATATAATCCTGTAATCGGCGAAATCAGAATGTTTTATGACATAGATACAGAAAATAAAGCGATTGAGAGAGAATATGTTATGACCGATGAGGAACGCAGTACCATAACGCAGTATATCGAAAAAATGTGTATGCAGCGCCATCATGTACCCTGTATGGAGTTTTACATAACCGAATATATTGAAACCTGCGATTGTGAGATTGATCTTGAATGCCGACAGGAAGGCAATGTATGCAGAGTATATAATACAAATGACGGAGCCATTTTGTATCAGGAAGATATGGGCGGAAACCTTTCAAAACATATCGGTCATAAAATTGAGCTTGCCAATTACGGGGACAGCGAGTGTTACAGTATAGAGTGTATGGACTGTAACGAGGTACTGTTCAGCAGCGATGCGGAAAGAATCAGGCTTCAGGATATCGAGGATAATGACGGTCAGGAAATGCATATGTAGGGGGTGAATGCTTATGGCGGTAAGTCCGGCGGTTATAAAAGCGGCAATTACACTTGCCACAGACAAACGAACATGGATTTTGATAGGTTCAATCATATGCGGCACTGTTCTGATGATAGTCGGGATAGTAGCCGCATTTTTGAATATCTTTTCTTTT
>NZ_JACRTE010000092.1 GCF_014385105.1 Qingrenia yutianensis
TGTTGTTATTCCCATAATAGCGTCGATTTTTGCATCGTCCAAGCTATTCGAAAATCCGCTTCCGCCGCTCTCATACACCGTAGTTTCACGCGGAATGTCAAAGGCAACACCGTCGTCCTTTGTCAGCATATTAAAAATATCCGCGTCGGATTTGCCGGCATTAGCCTTATCCTCAAGAGCCTGCGAAAACTTTTTCAAATAGTCGTTTTTAATTGCCTCGTGTGTCCATTTGAGCGGTTTGCCGTCTTTAGACACTGCCGCCGCCTCGTAACGGCTTAAAATTTCGGCGTCTTTTTCCGCTTTCTGCCGTTCCTCCTCGGTTTTCTTTTTCTGTACTTCAATGTCGTCCGAAAGCTTTTGGTATTTCTCTTTCCAGTCCTCCGCCGAAGCATTGGTTTCTTTTAAGGTGTCAAGCTCTTTTGTAAGATCGGCAAGTGTGCTTTTCTGCGTATCAAAATCGCCTTTCAGCTTGTCGTAATCGCCTTTAGCCTTACCAATATCTGCCGAATTGATGTTCAGTAAAGCGGTAATCTGTTCGTCAGAAGCCTCACCGAATATCTTTTTCACATCTTCTCTTTTCATTTTTGCTCCTTTCTCGCCTTTCAGTTTGTTGTCGCAGTCCTTTCTGCTCGGCTTGATAGTTTCTCGTCATTCCGGACAAATTTTAGGTAT
>NZ_JACRTE010000093.1 GCF_014385105.1 Qingrenia yutianensis
TGTGGCAAGAAGTACAGATGAAGACGGTAACGAAGTCATCAGTCAGTGCGGACTGAATGAAGCATTGGCAAGAGTGGCAGCGGTAACCGGCAAGGCAACGGATAACATAACCCAACAGCAGGTAAATGAACTTTGCTCTGTTCTGCGTTTTGGAATGGCAAGCGCCGGAGATGACGGTAATACATATATGGGACCGGTGCCGGGAGCATATTCCGATGCGACATTTGCAAAACTTATGGAGGAGGCGACAAAATATATCGGATACCCGTATGTGTGGGGCGGCTCAAGTCCCTCAACATCATTTGACTGCAGCGGTTTTGTGTGTTGGTCTTATACACATTCGGGAGTATATAACCTGCCGAGAACAACGGCGCAGGGGATATATAACCAGTGCGCAAAAATTTCAAAGGCAGACGCAAAACCGGGAGATTTGGTGTTCTTTACGAGAACGTATGTGTCAAGTGAACCGGTAACACATATCGGTATATATGTGGGCGAAAATCAAATGTTACATTGCGGAAATCCGATCAAGTATGCGTCAATAGAAACCGACTATTGGAGCAGTCATTTTTATGCTATGGGCAGACTGCCAATCGGCAGCGGAGAATAGAGAGGAGGCATTATGATTACAGAAAGTATAAACAGAGCCTATGAAAATCTTGCA
>NZ_JACRTE010000094.1 GCF_014385105.1 Qingrenia yutianensis
CATTTGCAAATACAGACTTGACCTTTTCAATATCCCTCTCGGTTATATATCCTTTGGCATCGCCTGTTGCATAAACCACCATATGAATGTGCGGATGCCCTGCCTCATTATGAAATGCGCCGTACCACTTAAACTCATCAAAAGGAATGTCAAATATCTCGGCAAGCTCCATCTGTTTTGCTCGGATAAGGCTCCGCCACATATCGGCATTATCATATCCGAGCCTTTCGGCATCTTCTCTTTTTAATGAGATTATCGGAGTCCAAACGACGCCGTTTATATTCTCAATTTCTTTTTTTACTTCCGAAAGATTTACATTTTCCTCGCTCCCGAACAGTCCGTGTGAGGACAGTTTTTCAACATGCGGTCTGGTCGCAATATAGTTTATGTATGTTTCTTTGTTTACAAATGCGTCGGGATTATTTTCCGCTATCGTTGTAATCAAAGCCGACGCATTTTGTTTCGTGGGATTCTCAATATAGTCCTCATACTCAAAAGATTTTTTCACATCGGGACATTCCGAAAGCATTTTATCAATAAATTTAAGCTGTTTTTCAGTCGGTTTGCCGACCAATATTTGCTCATTTACTGTTTTATCAACGCCTTTCCTTTTTGCAACATAATCTATCAAACCGCCGACTTTTTTTGACGCTTTAAGGTG
>NZ_JACRTE010000095.1 GCF_014385105.1 Qingrenia yutianensis
ATTTCAACCGACTGCTTGAACATCTGCCGCGCCAGCCTTTTCTCGAAGCTGTCAAGCAAAGCCTGAACAGTATTCACAACATTTTTATTGACATAGTCCTCGTTATTTTTGTTATGAATATATCCGTTATAGAATTCAACCGCCCTGTCAATGTAGTCGCTGCGGCTGTTACACCCTATGCTTTTCATATTGATTTCGCATTCTTTCAGGTTTGAGTTTTTTATCCAAAAACTTATGTGTTGTTTGCTCATATTTGCCTCACTCCCTTCCGCACCCGTGATATGACCTCACACAGTCCGCATTATTCCTTGTAAATCGTGCATACCGCACCCAAAACCGCACCAAAATTTTCAAACCGCACCCTCCCGAACGGCTCTGCCGGTCGGTGTTTCACCGCATTGGCGGCGCTCTGCGACACCAATGCTTTATCCTGCTTAAAAATATTTAGGCTCTGTTTTATGCCTTTTTGCCCTGTTTCGGATTATCCTTCATAACCTCCTCAATGTATAACCGTGCAGGCTGTGGCACTACCTTTTGATATATTTTTTCTATCTGTTCTGTCAGCTGTTCTTCAAGAGACGGGCTGTCTTTCGGCATAAAAAACTTGACGGCTTTTAATTTTTCTGCGTCAAAACCTATGCTGATTTTTTCAATT
>NZ_JACRTE010000096.1 GCF_014385105.1 Qingrenia yutianensis
CCCAAATTTTGTGTAAAGTCTATACAAGACCTCCAAGATGATATATAATAAAAATATCATTTTGGAGGTTTTAGTTATGCCTAAGTACAAATTAAGTCCCGAAGAAAGGGCAGCGGAAAAAGAAAGAAAAGAAAATTTAAGAAACATCATGAAAGGTCTGGATGTAAAAAGTTTTGATGACCTTAAAGATGTATTCAAACTTATGGTAGGAGAAATGCTTGAAAACGGTCTTGAAGGTGAGCTTGATGATGAACTTGGTTACACCAAGTACGACTACCGCAACAAAGATGGCGAAAACAGCCGTAACGGTTACTCAAAAAAGACTTTAAAGACAAGCTTCGGCGAAACAGAAATCAAAGTCCCAAGAGATCGTGACGGAGAATTTGAACCACAACTCGTAAAGAAAAATCAAACAACCCTTACCGGGGATATCGAAGAAAAGATTCTTTCTATGTACGCCAAAGGAATGACAACAAGCGATATTGAAGCTCATATTCAGGATATATATGGCTTAGAATGCTCTGATTCAACCATAAGTCGTATAACTGATAAAATCCTTCCAGTAGTCAGGGAATGGCAGTCAAGACCACTCGAAGAAATATATGCGGTTGTCTTTATGGATGCTATACACTTTCACGTAAGAAGC
>NZ_JACRTE010000097.1 GCF_014385105.1 Qingrenia yutianensis
CTACTCATTGTCAAGCAAACCGTGGAATAAATGCGGTCGGTTTGCGTAAATTAACGAAATACTGCGATTCATTTCGTTTTTTGGAGCTTTTTTGTGTCTATTTTTACTGGGATGGCACAAATTGTTGTTTGATTAGCATTGGGATAATTTTCTATCCAAGAGTTTATTAGTTCCTTAGTAATTATTGGAGTAGTATACTTGCTTTCGATTACATACTTATCGAAGCATACTAATGCTCTTGATGCATCAGAATATGACCAACCCATACCTTGCTTGAATTTAACAAAAGAATAGAGCTTATCAGCGAAAATACTATTAAATTTATCATTACATTTACTCATATATTGATACCTCCCAATTTCCAGTTAAAGCACATTCTTTTAATTTTTCTATATTTACTTTCAAATAAGGTTTGATTGAATTGGGAGAAATATGACCAAGTATATCCGATATAACAATAGGTTCTACACCATTCTCTAATAAGGTTGTAGCTAAACTATGACGCAAAGAATGCAAACCGTGATAGGGATGTTCCTCAATGGAAATATTCGCTCGACGCAAATATTTTTGAAAAATAGGGTATAAATTTTTCAATCCATCAAATGGTGATATAAGTTTTACAAATAATATATCGGATGATG
>NZ_JACRTE010000098.1 GCF_014385105.1 Qingrenia yutianensis
CTGTGAGAGACTCAACAGAAACCTTCCGATAGAAGGTGTAAACTATTATGATATCCGCCACGATGATGAATGCAGGGGTGATATGGCACAGCTTAAAGACAGAGTTATGGTTAATCATTGGGGAACTGTTATCAGCAAAGAAAGGTTTGAGCCGAGAGAAGTAGGAGACAAAATATCCACAACGGCAGAGGGCATTGATATGGACGAGAGTGATTATAATTACCTCGGCGAAACGCTTTCCGTCAGTGAATATCTTGAAAAATATGACGAACTCGTCAGAGAATACTGTGAGCCGAAAGAGGAAAATAATTTGGAAATGGGGATGTGATTTCTTTGAAAATTGAAAAAATCAGCATAGGTTTTGACGCATCGCCCTCGCCGGAATATATAATAGTTTTAGCCGTTATCTTGGCATACTTTTCCGCCTTTGCTTTATCGGAAAGCTCTCTTGTTTCACGGTATGCGTCCATATATTTATTCACCATAGAAAGCATATTGAATGTGTCGCTCTGCACCGGATTTCTCAAATCTATAACCGCAACATTATATCCGTATTGCTTACATACATTACCGTAGTTTCTTGCGAGGTCGCCTTTTGTATCGGTTGAAAGAAAGCTCATTCCGCTTGCACACGCATAT
>NZ_JACRTE010000099.1 GCF_014385105.1 Qingrenia yutianensis
AGGTCATCATTATCACGATACAGTGGTGAACGCTACTTGTATCAATGCCGGATATATTCTGCATTCGTGTGATATTTGCGGCGAAAGCTATATCACAAATACAACACCTTATGCTCCGCTGTCCTGTATGAATAACGGTAAAATTCCACCGCCATAGCTGTTCACCTCACATATTCATTACCGGGGCTGCCTCGGTCTGTTCATTCTGATCCGCCTGCAATTCGGTATTGCTTTCGGCAGTTTTTTGTCCGTCTGAACGCTTTTGAGACTTTTTATTCCCTGCCTTTTTTGTTTCTTTCCCCTCTTCATGGTTCTGCTCCTCCTGCTGTGTTAATTTCTGTTCGTATGCTTCAAGCACCGCACTGTGGAGATTTTCTCTTCCCTCTTTTGTAATCGGGAAACAAATATCCTCATATTTGGCTCCTGCCTTACGGGAAGGCATTGACACAAACGGACCGTCATTGCCCTCAAAAATCCTCACACCTTTTACAACAAACTCGTCATTGATGGAAACCGAGGCAACTCCCTTTAAGCTTCCGGGTTTGTTAATAAGGTTCACGCTTGCTTTGTAATTCATAAATTCTACCCCTTTCTTTTATATAACTCATCATCCACTTCTTTTAACCTTTCAC
>NZ_JACRTE010000100.1 GCF_014385105.1 Qingrenia yutianensis
AGAAGGTTAATATCACAATTAAGAATAAGCAAATCAGAGAATACTTTCCGATAGAATACTCGAAAGAACAAATAGAAGGTATTGTATTCGGGCTGATAAAACAATGGGCGGAGAAACATAGAAAGGAGGCAGAGGCGTGAGAAGAATTTATACATATTATGACGGTGCCCAAAGTCCTGTAAGATGCTTTTTTGAAAAGGCAAACGCAAAGATAAAAGACAAATTTATGTTTTGTATGAAATATGTTAAGGACGATAAAAACTGTTTCGGTAAGCCGTATGTCAAACACTTTTCGGGCGGTAAATTCAGCAGGCTGTTTGAGGTAAGAATAATGGCAATCGGAAAAATGGTATGGGTTATTTTTTACGAGCACAACGGAGTTATAACTCTTCTTTATGCCTTTTACAAAAGGACGCATAAAGATACAAAGGACGCACTTGCCGCCTCGCTTAAAATTCTTGATAAAATATCCGATGGTGAGGGTGCAGTTTTGGAGAAACACAGAGAGGAGCTGATTTTGAATGATTAAAGTTGGCAAGGTTGATATTAAAGAAAATGGAAAATACAATTAAAATCTATGCTTAAACTTTTGAAAATATATGCATCTATAATGAACGTGAAAGCCA
>NZ_JACRTE010000101.1 GCF_014385105.1 Qingrenia yutianensis
ATTTGCTCCCGTGCGGATTTTCGTTTGTTCTCTCCGCACGGGACGGACGGTTTTTTGAGTTTTCGTCCTTTGTATTATCCGATGTAACCTCCGTCTGTTCGGGGACTTCCGGTTCAATTTCGTGTTCCGTTGCGGAATATCCGAGCTTTTCCATAATGTAATTAAGCCGGGGTATATCGTCTTGAAATGCGATAACATCACACAAACCGTTGTCGTTTGTCTTGTCTGCAACAGGACGGTACATTATCCCGTAATTTTTCGCTTCAGCATTGAATTTTTTGAGGTCGGTTTCTTTTATCTGCATAATACAAAGCTGTTTGCCCGTTTTAAGCATTTGCTTTAATTTTGCGACGCCCTCCGTCTTGCCGTCATCCTTTGCAAGCGCCATAACGATTGCCGCAAGGTTTTTTACACCGAGGGCGGTTAGCTTGACCGCCGATTCGGTCATTTGTATAGCTTCTTTCGCCATTAAATCAGCGACTTCGCCGCTTGTGTTCATTTTCTCTCAACTCCTTGTCTGCCTGTTTCTGCAAAGCGAGCGCCTGCCGTTTTTTCTCGGCAATTTTATACGAATCCTTAAATATTGCTTTGCACAGTCTGATTTCTTTTCGGA
>NZ_JACRTE010000102.1 GCF_014385105.1 Qingrenia yutianensis
GTGAAAGGTTAAAAGAAGTGGATGATGAGTTATATAAAAGAAAGGGGTAGAATTTATGAATTACAAAGCAAGCGTGAACCTTATTAACAAACCCGGAAGCTTAAAGGGAGTTGCCTCGGTTTCCATCAATGACGAGTTTGTTGTAAAAGGTGTGAGGATTTTTGAGGGCAATGACGGTCCGTTTGTGTCAATGCCTTCCCGTAAGGCAGGAGCCAAATATGAGGATATTTGTTTCCCGATTACAAAAGAGGGAAGAGAAAATCTCCACAGTGCGGTGCTTGAAGCATACGAACAGAAATTAACACAGCAGGAGGAGCAGAACCATGAAGAGGGGAAAGAAACAAAAAAGGCAGGGAATAAAAAGTCTCAAAAGCGTTCAGACGGACAAAAAACTGCCGAAAGCAATACCGAATTGCAGGCGGATCAGAATGAACAGACCGAGGCAGCCCCGGTAATGAATATGTGAGGTGAACAGCTATGGCGGTGTTATTGTTGAAAAAGTTTTCTTTCCTCGTATGATAAAAATTAAACCTGAACATTTTCATTTATCACTCCCTCGGATATTTTCCTGTAAATTTCATTGCTCCTGATCTCACGGTGAAT
>NZ_JACRTE010000103.1 GCF_014385105.1 Qingrenia yutianensis
AATATTTCTCAAACAATAACAGAAAACAAACCGTTCGCTAAAAATTAACATTTACAGAACGGGTCAAGGGCATAGCCCTTGTCGTTTAGGGGTGTGGGGGAATCGGAACCCCCGCACCCCTAAACGGCTTGGGGTTCCACCCCAAGACCCCTTGCAACAACCAAATCATTCAAACAACAGGTTATCGAAATATTTCTCAAACAATAACAGAAAACAAACCGTTCGCTAAAAATTAACATTTACAGAACGGGTCAAGGGCATAGCCCTTGTCGTTTAGGGGTGTGGGGGAATCGGAACCCCCGCACCCCTAAACGGCTTGGGGTTCCACCCCAAGACCCCTTGCAACAACCAAATCATTCAAACAACAGGTTATCGAAATATTTCTCAAACAATAACAGAAAACAAACCGTTCGCTAAAAATTAACATTTACAGAACGGGTCAAGGGCATAGCCCTTGTCGTTTAGGGGTGTGGGGGAATCGGAACCCCCGCACCCCTAAACGGCTTGGGGTTCCACCCCAAGACCCCTTGCAACAACCAAATCATTCAAACAACAGGTTATCGAAATATTTCTCAAACAATAACAGAAAACAAACCGTTCGCT
>NZ_JACRTE010000104.1 GCF_014385105.1 Qingrenia yutianensis
TCAGAATGCTTGCAGGAATGGAAACAGGTCTTGCGGAAGACGATCTGACCGAGGACGGCGTTATAGATGATAAAATTCTTTGTTTGATTATCAATGCCAAATTTATTGAGAAGTACGGTATAAGCGGATATAAAGATAAGCGGAAAAGGAAACAGACCTATGTGAACAATCCTATGAACCGCAGACAGAAAACATATTCGTATAAAGGGCAGACAATACGGATTAAATAAAAGGGGTGATACAATGGCGGAAAAAGTAAAGCATCCGAGCTTTGCAAATTTGTATATCGGCAGAAGTCAATGCGGCGGTCAGACAGCACTATTCGGAAGCTCAATAAAGCATAGCGACATTATTACACTGCGGATAAGTCCTGCATATATGGACAGAGATTTGAGTTGTGACAGATACTTTGCAGAACCATTACCGTACATAGAAATTAATATGAGTCAAGCGCAGTTTGCACAGGCAATAACATCACTTAATATGTGTTGTGTATCCTCCGTCTGTACAAGTCGGATTCTTTACTATTTCCTTAAAATTATGCGGAGCATAAGGTGTTGTATTTGTGATATAGCTTTCGCCGCAAATATCACACGAATG
>NZ_JACRTE010000105.1 GCF_014385105.1 Qingrenia yutianensis
CCCCCACACCCCACAAACGACAAGGGCTCTGCCCTTGACCCGTTCTGCAAACGTTAATTTTTCGGCGAACGGTTTATTTCTGGTTTTTGTTTGAAAAATATTTTCGATTATCTGTTGTTTGAATGATTTGATTGTTACGAGGGGTCTTGGGGTGAAACCCCAAGCCGTTTAGGGGTGCGGGGGAATCGGAACCCCCACGTTTTCCCACCGCTTTTGGCGCAAAAGCGGTGGGAAAACGTGGGGGTTTCGATTCCCCCACACCCCACAAACGACAAGGGCTCTGCCCTTGACCCGTTCTGCAAACGTTAATTTTTGGCGAACGGTTTGTTTTCGGTTTTTGTTTGAAAAATATTCGGTAATCTGTTGTTTGAATGATTTGATTGTTGCGAGGGGTCTTGGGGTGAAACCCCAAGCCGTTTAGGGGTGCGGGGGAATCGGAACCCCCACGTTTTCCCACCGCTTTTGGCGCAAACGCGGTGGGAAAACGTGGGGGTTTCGATTCCCCCACACCCCACAAACGACAAGGGCTCTGCCCTTGACCCGTTCTGCAAACGTTAATTTTTCGGCGAACGGTTTATTTCTGGTTTTTGTT
>NZ_JACRTE010000106.1 GCF_014385105.1 Qingrenia yutianensis
ATGACAATAATGATAATAATGATAAAATTCTAATTATAATGATAATTTTGATAATTACTGCAATAATAGCAATAATTAACTCTATTCCAATAATTTTCATACTAATAATGGCAATAGAAATAATAATAAATCATTATCATTGTCATTATAATTATTATTATTGTCATTATTATTTCTAAAATTATCATTATTGCTATTATCATTATATAAATAGTTATAATGATAAAAATAGCAATAATAATTAGCATAATAATTATTATAACTGCAATAATGATGATAATAATAATGATAATCATGATGATAATGACTATAATGATAATAATCATAAAAATAATGACAGTAATGATAATAATGATGATAATAATTATTATTCAGTCCATTTATAATGAAATAAAGGCCAGAAGTAATAAAATCCCAAAAGTCGAAAAAACGGCAAAATCTAGCGTATTACAGCCTTTTGAGAGAAACGTCGAAAAAAAACCTTTTCGCTTTTTAATGGTAATTATGAGGATTTTAACATTAATTCAGGTAATTATGATGATTTTCATGATAATTCCTTTATTATTGACAATAATGATGATAATGA
>NZ_JACRTE010000107.1 GCF_014385105.1 Qingrenia yutianensis
CTCGGCGGTGTTGCAATAGACGCACTTAAAAATATACTGAGTACAAATGAGCAGATATCAAAGGTATATATGTGTGTTGACAGAGATGATGCCGGGGATAAAACTGTCAAAAGGATAGGGATGTTCCTCAATGGAAATATTCGCTCGACGCAAATATTTTTGAAAAATAGGGTATAAATTTTTCAATCCATCAAATGGTGATATAAGTTTTACA
Source organism: Qingrenia yutianensis (assembly GCF_014385105.1). Taxonomy (NCBI): domain Bacteria; kingdom Bacillati; phylum Bacillota; class Clostridia; order Eubacteriales; family Oscillospiraceae; genus Qingrenia; species Qingrenia yutianensis. Next base: position 215 of record NZ_JACRTE010000107.1, read on the forward strand.
AATAATATATCGGATGATGTGGTAGGGCGTGCATATTTTAAATAGTCAATTAAAGCCTCTCCGACTTCATTTAACAAGGGTAATTTTACTGGGTTTTTGGTTTTATGTTGAACAAATTCTATAAAACTATTTTCCCAGTTTATATTACTTAAATTTAGTTCCTGTATATCCTCTGTACGAATCCCATACCTTGCGGCGATAAGTAAAATACAGTAATCACGTTTACCGACAGGGCTATTTCTTTCTACAGTGGATAAAATGTTTTCTATGTTTTCCGGGGACCATACCTTATTAGGCAATTCTTTATTCGGGTGGTACAGTCGGGGTATAATTAGAGATAAATCTTGATCAATTTG
>NZ_JACRTE010000108.1 GCF_014385105.1 Qingrenia yutianensis
CTGTGAGAGACTCAACAGAAACCTTCCGATAGAAGGTGTAAACTATTATGATATCCGCCACGATGATGAATGCAGGGGTGATATGGCACAGCTTAAAGACAGAGTTATGGTTAATCATTGGGGAACTGTTATCAGCAAAGAAAGGTTTGAGCCGAGAGAAGTAGGAGACAAAATATCCACAACGGCAGAGGGCATTGATATGGACGAGAGTGATTATAATTACCTCGGCGAAACGCTTTCCGTCAGTGAATATCTTGAAAAATATGACGAACTCGTCAGAGAATACTGTGAGCCGAAAGAGGAAAATAATTTGGAAATGGGGATGTGATTTCTTTGAAAATTGAAAAAATCAGCATAGGTTTTGACGCAGAAAAATTAAAAGCCGTCAAGTTTTTTATGCCGTATCAAAGCACAGTATCTGTTCCATTTCGGAATCGAGAAATGCGTTCAGCCTTGAAAGTGCGGTTGACAGAACCGACTGCATTGCCTGTTCTGATGTGTTAAGCGCCGCTCCTGCAAACCATTTTGCCTTATGTGTATCCGGCAGCTTTGCCATCAGCACCTGAAACT
>NZ_JACRTE010000109.1 GCF_014385105.1 Qingrenia yutianensis
GACCGGTGGTATAAACTTAAACTAAAATGGAGGTATCAGAAATAATGAAAACAAAACACAGTTTAAAAATGAAATCAGTAATATCGGCAGTTCTTGCAGTTGTATTGATTTCGGGAACATCTCTTATTCTGTTGCTTTTACTCTTGGGTTTCATATTTTTCTTCCTTTCCGCAAAAACAAAAAAAGCGGTCAATTCGTGTGTAATCACACAAACTGACCGCCTCTTATTTTTTCTTCTTACATACCGTCCATACCGATTCCTTGTGTCTGCCCGTCCGGTCCGCTTGCATAGTCAAGCAGTTCTCTGACATCTTCGGGTGCATTTTCCTTATCAATATGAATATCACCGTCAAATTCCGGCGTATACCAATAGTCATAAACACCGATTTCTTCTCTTTTGGTTTTTACTTTGTCCGTCATACATTCGCTGTCATCACAATAAAAATTGCCGTCCAGCATAAACTGTGTTCCCCAATGTTCACCTGATGATTCAATATCCACCAATATAAGCCCGACGCAAAGTGCATTTGTTTCCCGTGATTTGATCACTGCAGGAAGATA
>NZ_JACRTE010000110.1 GCF_014385105.1 Qingrenia yutianensis
GAGATATGTGCAATGAACGGCGAAGACTGGCTCAGAGTATCGGGCGAGCTTATTGAGGACGACCGCAGAGAGGCAAGAGTTTCAATGCTTGAAGCATATCCGGAGCTTAAAGCGCTTTACTCTGTATGATTGCAATAATGCTTATTCTTCTTGATCGTCCTGCAGAGAACATCATTTCAGCAGAATCTATTTTCGGAATTGTACCGATTTCATCAAGATAAAACATAACTCTGTTTTTAAGTTTTCCGTTTGTTTCATCAGCGATTGCAAGCATTTCACGGTAGAGCTGCTGAACAATAAGCGATATCAGAAAATATTTTGTATTGTCCTCCTCCGGCATGATAAGAAAAAGAGCTGATTTTGTATTACAAAACTTCTCCGCATCTATCGCCGTATCAAAGCACAGTATCTGTTCCATTTCGGAATCGAGAAATGCGTTCAGCCTTGAAAGTGCGGTTGACAGAACCGACTGCATTGCCTGTTCTGATGTGTTAAGCGCCGCTCCTGCAAACCATTTTGCCTTATGTGTATCCGGCAGCTTTGCCATCAGCACCTGAAACT
>NZ_JACRTE010000111.1 GCF_014385105.1 Qingrenia yutianensis
GTGAAAGGTTAAAAGAAGTGGATGATGAGTTATATAAAAGAAAGGGGTAGAATTTATGAATTACAAAGCAAGCGTGAACCTTATTAACAAACCCGGAAGCTTAAAGGGAGTTGCCTCGGTTTCCATCAATGACGAGTTTGTTGTAAAAGGTGTGAGGATTTTTGAGGGCAATGACGGTCCGTTTGTGTCAATGCCTTCCCGTAAGGCAGGAGCCAAATATGAGGATATTTGTTTCCCGATTACAAAAGAGGGAAGAGAAAATCTCCACAGTGCGGTGCTTGAAGCATACGAACAGAAATTAACACAGCAGGAGGAGCAGAACCATGAAGAGGGGAAAGAAACAAAAAAGGCAGGGAATAAAAAGTCTCAAAAGCGTTCAGACGGACAAAAAACTGCCGTCCAGCATAAACTGTGTTCCCCAATGTTCACCTGATGATTCAATATCCACCAATATAAGCCCGACGCAAAGTGCATTTGTTTCCCGTGATTTGATCACTGCAGGAAGATAGAACATCTCCTCATTGCCGGCATCAATATCATCTACGC
>NZ_JACRTE010000112.1 GCF_014385105.1 Qingrenia yutianensis
TTTCGGGTTTTGTTTGAAAAATATTCGGTAATCTGTTGTTTGAATGATTTGATTGTTGCAAGGGGTCTTGGGGTGAAACCCCAAGCCGTTTAGGGGTGCGGGGGAATCGGAACCCCCACGTTTTCCCACCGCTTTTGGCGCAAAAGCGGTGGGAAAACGTGGGGGTTTCGATTCCCCCACACCCCACAAACGACAAGGGCTCTGCCCTTGACCCGTTCTGTAAACGTTAATTTTCGGCGAACGGTTTGTTTTCGGGTTTTGTTTGAAAAATATTCGGTAATCTGTTGTTTGAATGATTTGATTGTTGCAAGGGGTCTTGGGGTGAAACCCCAAGCCGTTTAGGGGTGCGGGGGAATCGGAACCCCCACGTTTTCCCACCGCTTTTGGCGCAAACGCGGTGGGAAAACGTGGGGGTTTCGATTCCCCCACACCCCACAAACGACAAGGGCTCTGCCCTTGACCCGTTCTGTAAACGTTAATTTTCGGCGAACGGTTTGTTTTCGGGTTTTGTTTGAAAAATATTCGGTAATCTGTTGTTTGA
>NZ_JACRTE010000113.1 GCF_014385105.1 Qingrenia yutianensis
AGATTGATTTAAAAGAATGCTTGGAGGAACGCTTTGAAAGATGGGACAGGCTTAAAACCGAGGGTGGCTCCGATCCGTTTTGGGCTGACGGTTCAAACATGAACATGGTAAGGGCGCAAGCAAGTCCTGTATCATTTTGAATACGGATATAATATGCCGTTCCGCAGGCTCACAGTATTCGGCAACAAGAAGAATAATCGATGTCAGAAGTCCTTCCGCAGCATCGTAGAAAAAGGCGTTTTGCCCGTAGCTTGACGCATCGCCCTCGCCGGAATATATAATAGTTTTAGCCGTTATCTTGGCATACTTTTCCGCCTTTGCTTTATCGGAAAGCTCTCTTGTTTCACGGTATGCGTCCATATATTTATTCACCATAGAAAGCATATTGAATGTGTCGCTCTGCACCGGATTTCTCAAATCTATAACCGCAACATTATATCCGTATTGCTTACATACATTACCGTAGTTTCTTGCGAGGTCGCCTTTTGTATCGGTTGAAAGAAAGCTCATTCCGCTTGCACACGCATAT
>NZ_JACRTE010000114.1 GCF_014385105.1 Qingrenia yutianensis
GGAAAATCTTTTCTTTTTCAAAACACAATCACCTCATTTTCATACCGAGACTCTGTTTTTTCCTGATGATATGTTTTCTTTCCTTAGAGTCAACAATGGTTTTATAAAATCCTTCCGTTTTTCTTTCCGTATCGTTTTCAATGATAATTGCAAGTCTGCAAAACAAATTTGCGGCAGAGGATATGACTGTCGGATTTATATTTTTTGCCCGACTGTCCGTATCGGCTTTCGGATTATCGGTTGCAGTTTCTTTATATTCACCGTTTTCGTCACTCTCCGGTTCTTTGTTTTCCGTTTCTTCATCAATGAAAATGCGACTGTCTCCGAGCTTTTCAGCCTCCGAAACAATCGCATTTTTCAACTTTTTGAATTCTTTATTTTCCCAGAGCGGAGCAAATTCAACATCTTTATCCGTATAAATTCCGTATATTTTCCGCTGCAACATACACCATTCGTTATACAGCCTCTGCACATCTTCGTCCTTTGAAACGGTTTTCAGAATTTCATCAACTTCTTTTTTCACCTT
>NZ_JACRTE010000115.1 GCF_014385105.1 Qingrenia yutianensis
ATATGAAAATCGAAATTCAAGAAGTTCCGAAATCATACTCAAATAATACTAATAATAACTATACTGATTTTAACGATACTGAAAAGAATAATACTGAATCGAGCGATACTGAAATCATATCCTATCCTATCAATCGTGGAAATGAGAATAACTCTCCTCCCTTGCCTGCACCAAAAGGCATTGATACGATACGATGGATAGAAAATCGGCGAAAGTATGAAAAGCTAATCAAGAAAAACATTGACTATGACATTATCTCGGAAAGGTACAGTAAGGCGTGGCTTGATGAAATTGTGGCAATTATGGTCGATGTGGTATGCAGCGACGAGCCGACAATCCGCATAAACAAACAGGAATATCCTCACGAGGTTGTAAAGAGCAGATTTTTGAAAATTGACTCGTCGCATATTGAATATATAGACTTCGCCCTGCGGAGCAACACATCAGATGTCCGGAATATCCGGGCATTTTTAATTACAACGATTTATCGGTCGTTTGAAACGGC
>NZ_JACRTE010000116.1 GCF_014385105.1 Qingrenia yutianensis
TTTTCTTAACCGGCTCCGGTTTAACGTCCCCCAGACGTATACCGTTTACTAACTTATCTTTTATTTTCATTTTTATCTATCCTTTCAGATAATTTTAATTTACGCCTTTATTTTCTTTGGCAAACTCAATTATACCACGTCGTCACTGCATAATCAATATGATTTTTATATATTTGGTATACTTTTTTTAAGCATAAAATTAAGACTATTTTTGATTATCTTTTTATAACTTCTTAAATGCCGTTAAGCCTTGATTCTATAAGGCTTTGCGGTGTTTTTGATTATGGGCGATATTCTTATAACTTCTCAAAAGTTTTTATGTTTCCGCTTTCAAAAGTATTAAACATATTTTACTATTTAAGCGTAGATGCGTTCTGCTTCCCGTTTATGTATTCATAAAGCATATATTACCGCTTAGACGGATTCGGAAACGGGAGAAAAGGCAAATCGTTACCGTGAGTATTCGAAAATCGCCTAAAACAAATAGTTTAGCGCAAAGAAAA